>NZ_WXWT01000097.1:0-6188 GCF_009904725.1 Vibrio sp. V43_P6S15P86 | reverse complement strand
GGGTTTTATCGAGGAAGTCAGTAAACAGGGGAAAACGCCTAGCTCTAAGTCATAAAGTTCGAACTTAAAAAGCCGATTGAGCAGGTTGCTAAGCAGTTAAATCTCTCGCCAATGATGATACATATGAAATACATAGACTCAGATGTATTAATGATGAGCCTGAAATTTACGAAGTCACTCATATGCCAGCAGTGTTATTTCCAGACTTGAGCATAGCCATAATGAATGGTTCTAAATATGAGTACATTGAAAATAGCAAAGGATTGAAAATTGCGAAAAGCAGTCAGTCTGTCAAACCGTATTTGTTAGATGCAGAGACGGCCTCATACCTGAATGAATCAGAAGCTTCCCCTATTCTAAAAGTTGAGTCCACTGGTTACCTAGAAGATGGTCGTGCATTTGAATATACCGTCAATTACTTCCGACTTCATCAATACAGCTTCGAGTTTATTTCAACTAGGACGTAGTACTATTCGACGCTAATGGTTAATCATTGCGCCAAATCTTATATCCGACCTCTCGCATTGCTCTGCCGAGCAGGTGGGAGGCGACTGGCGCAGTGAGAACGATAAACAACATCGTACCGATAACCCGAGAGATCACGGTAACTTCAGGGAGTGAGAAAGCGACCGCTAATAACAAGCAGCTCACTCCGACAGTTCCAGCTTTGGTCGCTGCATGCATTCGGGTATACAAATCAGGAAGCCTCAGGACACCTAGACTTGCAACCAAGGTCAACAATGTTCCTAAGCATAAAAATAGTCCAATCAACACGTCCATTATTCTTTCTCCTTTCTTTTAACGATCAAACGTGCAAATGCGATCGTGCCGAGAAATGCGACCAAACCTAATGTAATGGCGATGTCTAACAGAGCGTCCTCACCGCTGTCTAAGGTGTAAACCGTAATAAATCCGATAGTGATAAATGAAATCAGATCTAACGCCACAACTCGATCAGCTAGCGTTGGTCCTAGAATTAAACGAGCAAAAGCCATAACAAAGCTGAGTAGTAGCCCAGAATAGGCAAAAGTGACCGTTATTTGCAGCCAACTATCCACGCGTCACCTCCAAAATTCGATGCTCTAACCCATCTTTAATTCCGCGAATAACCTCTTCATGTTCAGGTGCAAACATGGCATGAACGATAAGATACTTTTTATCAGCCGTAACATCCAAACTAAGCGTGCCCGGTGTTAAAGAAACCATGTTCGCCAGTAATGTGATTTCTAGATCAGAATCGACCTCCAGAGGAACATAAACGATATCAGGCTGACTCAAATGAGTAGGTGTCACGACGTCCCACACCACTTTCGCAACCGATATAACCATTTCATAAGCGAAGTACACCAATAACTTCAATGCAGATGCAAAACGTTGAAAATAGCTCGTTTTCAATCCAAATGGTTGACTCAACCTTAAAGCAAAAAAACCGACCGTAAATCCGACAACAAAATTCAGACTCGAATAGCTGCCATTAAGCATCATCCACGCTAACGCTAAGAAAAAATTGAGGAATAGATAGATCATGTATTTCCTCCTAACACCACTCTGATGTATTCAGTCGGATTTAACAGTTGTTCTGCAGCTTGAACGGAAAATTGATAAAAAGGCTCCGCCACTAAGCCAATGATTAGCGTCAACGTCGTCAATACAATAATTGGAACGCAGTACAACCAATGTACTTTGGCCTGCAGAGTCTGTTCTGGCTTCTCTCTAAATGGCTTTTTCCAAAATGCCTCACTCCAAATTTTCGTCATCGAGTAGACAGTAAGCACCCCCACCAATAACGCGGTACCTGCTAACCAGTAATATTCAGCCTGTATGCTCGACTTGATGACCAATAGCTTTCCCCAGAAACCCGATAGCGGTGGAAAACCGGCCAGAGAAAACGCAGGCACAAGAAACAAGAACGCCAACCAAGGCATAGCTTTATATACCCCACCCAAATGTTCAAGTTGACTAGAGCCATATTTGCGCTCGATGAATCCACCTATTAAGAACAAATTCGCTTTTACAATGATGTGATGAACAATGTAGAAAATGGCACCGGCTAAAGCTAAGGGAGTGTAAATAGCCAACCCCATGATCATATAGCCTATTTGGCTAATAATATGAAAAGAAAGAATTTTCTTAATGTCGAATTGGCTAGCCGCTCCTAAAACGCCCGTTAACATGGTTAGCCCTGCGACCCAAATTAACGTCGGTTGCCAGCCACTCTCGGCGAGCGGAAATACTAAGGTGAAGACTCTTATCAACGCGTATACACCGACTTTAGTAAGCAACGCGGCAAACAGTGCCACCACACCGCTTGGCAACGTGTGATAAGAAGCGGGCAACCAAGCAAATAAAGGAAAGAGTGCCGCTTTAATAGAGAAGGCAAACAAAAATAGCGCGGACAGCATCATGTTGATGCTCAATTCATTTTCCGCAACTTTGGTGTAGAGATCGGCCAAGTTCAAGGTGCCCGTTGCGCCATACAATAAACCGATAGCAAGTAAAAATACCAGCGTCGAAATCAGGTTCAACATCACGTACTTTACTGCACCATCAACTTGAGTTTTCGTTGCATCTAACACCATTAAACCAAATGATGAAATGAGCATGACCTCAAACCAAACATACAGATTAAAAATATCTCCAGTCAGGAAAGCGCCATAAACGCCAGCGAGCAACATGTGCATTAACGCATGGTAATTGCTATAGGAGGGCTTTCGGTGAAGGTCCGCCATCGCGTAGAAAACACATATCGCACCAATCACCGCCGTTATCATCACCATAGCAACGCTGAGGTAATCTGCGACAAACACGATACCAAATGGCGCACTCCACTGACCAAAAGCAACGGCTTGAATACCATTATTTATGATGTTTTCTGTGAGAAAACCCGCAACCAAAAGGTTCGAAATCGCACTTACACCGCTCAACCACTCAACACTTTTTGTTGAGCGACGGACGAAGAAGATAGTCAACGCCGTACTCAGCGAGAGAACAACCGGTAACGTAAGCAAAATCGAACTCATTGACCCTCCTCAGAACGTTGCATTTCATCGACGTTTGCAGTTCCAGTGTCTTTATAAGCTCGATAGAACAGCATTAAAGCAAAAATAAGTAGTCCAAAACCGATGACTATCGCAGTTAAGATAAGCGCTTGAGGTAAAGGGTTTGCCGCGCTATCTGGTGGTAAAAGAGCATTATCGCCAATCAATGGCGGCTCTCCGGGCGTCAGCCTCCCAGCGGTAAAAATAGCAAGGTTAACCGCACTACTGAGTAACATGATGCCGAACAAAAGGCGCAAGATATGCTTTTCAAGCATTAAATAAACACCTGCTGCGACAAATACTCCAACGACAACACTCCAGACTATTTCCATCACTCTAGCTCCTCATTAATACGAAGCAGCATACCCATCACGCCACCTATAACGGCAAGGTAAACACCAACATCAAAAACCAATGGCGTCCCTAGTGGTATCACGTCTTTCCACCACAGTCCGGTCAAAAACGGTTTATCAAACGCAAAGCTCAAAGCACCAGAAATTAAGCTCAATGCGATGCCAGATAACGCAATAAGAAACGGTTTGAAATACAACCTAGAGCGAACGTATTTCGGTGATTCCGCGAACATGAGAAGCGATAAGCCAATAACGGCAATCAATGCACCAATGAAGCCACCACCCGGTTCGTTATGACCACGTAATAACAGATACACTGAGAACACGAGCATGAGCGCCGCGACGATATGTGCCGTGGTTGCAAAAATTAATGATTGAATACGGTTTTGCTTTTTCGCTCTTGTCTTAAGCAAGCTCACTGCTGCAATCCCAGCAATGACAACGACGACAACCTCTCCCAATGTATCGAACGCACGAAAGTCGACGAGAATGACGTTGACAATATTGCGCCCATGCCCGCCTGGGACACTATTTTCCGCAAAGAATTCAGACACCGATGAATCCATCGGCTGGGACGTGATTCCTAACAAGAGGAAAGTAATCGAAACACCTATCACGCCCGCTATACAAACATTCGCCAATTTGCGTTTTATTGAATGCTTGGGCACAGTGGTTAAACGCGGCATATGACGCATTAACAATGCTAAAAAGACCACCATTAATGTTTCCACTAACAGTAAAGTCTTCGCGACGTCCGGAGCACTGTAGATCATAAAAACAAGCGTGGTCATAAAACCAATCATACCTAGCGCAGAAATCGCAAGAAGCCTTGAGTGAGACAACGTACATACGATCGCTGCACCAATCAGCAATAAGGCAATGCCAATCTCATAGAAAGCCACTTTTGAAAGCTGTTCAAACAAAGGCAGAGGAATAAATGCTACCTGACCAAGTAAAGCGACGGCGAGTACCGCGAAAAATAGCAGGACATAACGACTCAACTTCTTTTGCTGCAACAGCGCCGTTTGCCACTTCGCCAGTGTCATCATGTCATCTAATAGTCGTTCAAAAACATTCTCCGCTTTGGGGACGAATAGATGTAACCGCTGAAAAAATGCAGACACAGTAGGATAAACACGGTACACCACATACCCCAATACTAGCGTGATAACGCTTAGGACCAGCGGTACATTCACACCATGCCATAATGATGTCGCTTTAATATCGGCTGCAGGCAGAATGTCAGCAGAGCCAGGAAAGATGATGTGGTGATCCAACCAATTTAAACCGACTAAAGGAACGATGAGACTGCCAAGTGCCAAGAGTAAAGGTGAAACCCACATAGCCTTTTTGGCCTCAACCGGCTTCGTTTCAATTGGCACGAGATCACGGCGAGCAAAGAATGGTCTCGCAATAAGCATAATGGTTAGCGCAACCATCAATATATTGACCATTAAAAGTACAAAGGCGATCCAGTTATTGAGCTCTACTGCGGATTTGTACATGTATTCTTTGCTCAAAAAGCCTAACAACGGCGGGAATCCCGCTTTAGACAATGCAGCCAAACTCCCCGCAACCATGCTGATGACGAGCACTGACTTCAAGCCGTACAGTTGATCAATATCTCGTGTTCCTGTCGCTTTGTCGATATTGCCCACCACCATAAACAGCGCTGCTTTATAGAAAGAGTGAGCGAGAATAAACATCAATACTGCACTCACGGCCAAATCTGTGCCCATACCTAGTAATAATGTTAATTTACCCAAAGCAACATTCGTGCTGTAGGCTAGCATCAGCTTCAAGTCAGTTTGTTTTAATGCGACAAATGTACACCAAACGGCGGTGATACTCCCTGTGATCACTAAGGCATAAAACCAAACCTCGCTATGAGCATAAACTGGCGATAAACGTGCTAACAAGTAAATGCCCGCCTTTACCATTGTTGCCGAGTGTAAATACGCACTGACTGGAGTGGGCGCTGCCATCGCGTTAGGTAGCCAAAAATGAAACGGGAACTGCGCAGATTTAGTAAATGCACCAAGTAGTATGAGCACGAGAGATGGGATAAACCATTCATGCTGCGCAATAGTGTCTGCCTGCTCGATAATGGTATTTAGCTCATAACTCCCTGCCATTGCTCCCAGCAAGATAAGACCAGCTAGCAACGCTAGCCCACCAGCACCTGTAACGATCAACGACTGCAGTGCATTTTTTCGTGACGTTTTGTTTTCGTGATTAAAACCAATCAGTAAGTAAGAAGTGATGGTGGTGAGTTCCCAGAAAACAAATAACAACAGGATGTTATCGCTCATCACAATCCCTAGCATGGCAAGCATGAATAGGGTTAGGTATAAATGAAAGGAAAATCGGCTATCACTCTCTCGTAAGTAAGCCAAAGCGTATATTTGGATCAGTGCGCCAATCCCACTGATCAGTCCCGCAAAAAGAAATGAAAGGCCATCTAGCCTAAAGCTAAGGTTGATATCGAGGCTTGGTATCCATTCCGCATTCCAGCTCACGCCTGCAGGAGTATAGATGTAGAAGAGAAAAGAGAAGATTAAAATTGGCAGCACAGGGAAAATCAGTAAGACCAACTGATTATCGAGATTTTTCGGCAGGTTTTCTTTACCCGTTATGCTATTCAACATCGCAGCCCATTCATTTTTATAAGAAAGTTCGCCCTATTTGGCGCAAAGATAAAAAGCTCCACTTGATTGTTTTAGCCCAAGTATTTCAAAAAAGATCATAAAACCAAGGGATAAGTAGCAAACAGCAATCACTGAATGCTACTTAAAGG
>NZ_WXWT01000129.1:0-6198 GCF_009904725.1 Vibrio sp. V43_P6S15P86 | reverse complement strand
AGTAATATATCTATTAGATGTGATGTACAAAAAATGGGACGCAATCGCGTCCCATTTTTTATATCATTCTTTTGGCTCGAGATAAGAATTGCTATCTGAAGCCTCCAGCCTCGCTTTTTTACTCTTCGTCAAACGACTCAAATTCGATGCCCATTTCCGTCATCAGTGCTTTTACTTCTGTTGGAATATCATCTGGACGGTCTTTACGAAGGTCTTCATCTGTTGGAAGTGGCTGACCTGTGTACGCGTGCAAAAATGCTTCGCATAGTAATTCACTATTGGTTGCATGGCGTAAGTTATTGATCTGACGGCGAGTACGCTCATCAGTTAGCACTTTTAAAACTTTTAGCGGGATAGAGACGGTAATTTTTTTTACTTGTTCGCTTTTTTTGCCGTGCTCTGCATATGGGCTAATGTATTCGCCATTCCAGTCAGCCATTGCACACCTTCATTTATGTAATCGGTTAAAAATAATTTAGGTGCTGATTTTAGCTGCATTTACCGCCATAAGCAAAGACATATAGACGTCTGGAAGTGTTGACGTCTCATTTTTTGACGAGTAAAGTGAACAGAACAGCAAAGGAAGCGTGTTGATCACTTTATTTTACTCATTAGATATAGCGCATTCCTATTTAGAAGTCATTACCCGTGAAAGGATACACCCATGAGCTCTCGCAAACCTGCGACCATTGCAGTACGCACTGGTATTGAATCAGACAGCCAATATCACGCTGTCGTTCCACCTATTTATCTTTCCACTAACTATGGTTTTCCTGCTTTTGGTGAAGTACCTAAGTATGATTACACGCGATCTGGAAATCCAAACCGCGGACTGTTGGAAAGTGCGTTATCTGAACTCGAGTCTGGAAAAGGAGCGGTTGTCACGAATTGCGGTACGTCGGCATTAAATTTATGGGTGTCCGCTTTTCTTGGCCCTGATGATCTCATTATTGCTCCTCACGATTGTTATGGCGGCACCTATCGTCTTTTTAATACCCGAGCCAACAAAGGCGATTTTAAGGTTCAGTTTGTCGATCAATCAGACGAGCAAGCTTTGGATGCAGCATTAGCACAAAAACCAAAACTCATTTTGCTAGAAACTCCGTCAAACCCTCTGGTTCGCGTAGTGGATATTGCAGCTACCTGTGAAAAAGCGAAACAAGTCGGCGCGTTAGTTGCGGTGGACAATACCTTTTTGACACCCGTGTACCAAAAACCTTTAGAGCTAGGTGCGGATTTTGTTATCCACTCCACAACGAAGTACATCAACGGTCATTCAGACGTGATTGGTGGCGTGATCATCACCAAAACAGAAGCGCATGCAGAAGAGCTTGCATGGTGGGGAAATTGCATTGGTGCGACTGGCACACCTTTCGATAGTTATATGACGTTACGAGGCATCCGTACGCTCGGTGCTCGCATGCGAGTGCATGAAGAGAGTTCACAGCAGGTACTGGCTTATCTCCAGAAGCAAGCGTTAGTTAAAACCATTTATCATCCAAGCCTGCCGGAGCACCCAGGTCATGACATTGCTAAAAAGCAGCAAACTGGTTTTGGCTCTATGCTGAGCTTTGAGTTTGCCGGTTCGTTTGAGCAGTTAAAAGTGTTCGTTAAAGAGCTCCAACTGTTTTCATTGGCTGAGTCATTAGGTGGAGTTGAAAGCTTGATTTGTCATCCGGCATCCATGACGCATCGCGCTATGGGAGAGGAAGCACTTGCAGAAGCGGGGGTGTCGCATCAACTATTGCGTTTGTCTGTCGGCTTGGAAGATGCACAAGATCTCATCACAGATTTAGAGCAAGCATTCGCTAAAGCTGCCCAACAATAGGAGACGAGAATAATGACTTTACAACGTCAGCTGCATAAGTTTGGTGGCAGTAGCTTAGCAAACCCAGAATGCTATTTACGCGTTGTGGATATTCTTAAGGAGTATTCGACGGAAAATGATCTTGTGGTCGTCTCGGCGGCAGGAAAAACCACTAACCGCTTGATTGAGTTCCTGGAAGGGCTAGATAAAGATGGCCGAATCGCGCATGAAGCACTTCAAAGCCTAAGGCAGTTCCAAACGGAGCTAATAGAAAACTTGTTGGAAAATGAAGTACAAGAAGAGCTATTAGCGTTACTGCATGATGAGTTCAGTACCTTATCTGAGCTGACAGCACCACTCACTGGCGCGCAAAAAGCCGCGGTACTAGGACACGGAGAAGTTTGGTCTGCTCGCCTATTGGCCGCGTTATTATCTCAACGTTCTATCCCCGCTGTTGCACAAGATGCACGAGCGTTTTTACGTGCGGAAGCCGGGACTCAACCTGAAGTTGATCGCGCTCGTTCATATCCTTTGATAAAAGAAGTTCTCGCGCAACACAATCATAAACGTGTGGTAATTACTGGCTTTATGGCTCAGAACGAGGCGGGCGAAACCATTTTACTTGGTCGTAATGGCTCTGACTATTCTGCAACTGTCATTGGTGCTCTGGCTGAAGTGAGCACAGTCACCATTTGGAGTGACGTTGCCGGTGTCTATAGTGCCGATCCGCGTTTGGTGGCAGACGCGTGTCTGTTACCGTTACTTCGATTGGATGAAGCCAGCGAACTCGCCCGTTTAGCCGCCCCAGTCCTACACAGTCGTACACTTCAGCCTGTGGCGCAAAGTACTATGGATCTCAACCTCAAGTGTAGCTATCTGCCGGAATCGGGCTCTACTCGTATTGAGCGTGTCTTAGCGTCTGGCCGTGGCGCTAAAATTATTACCTCGCTGGATGATGTTTTATTGGTGCAGCTGTCTTTCATGCATGGGCACGACTTCGAAAAAACACAGAATGATGTATTACAAGCGTTGCAGCGAGCGCAATTGGAGCCATTGGCATTTGAGGCACAGCCCGATCAACACACGTTGCGCTTGGCGTATACCGCAGAAATTGCCGGTGGCGCACTGAAACACTTACAAGAGCTTGCGGTTGAAGCGGAGATTAAGCTCAAAGAAGGCTACTCGCTCTTAGCGGCGGTAGGCGCTGGCGTTACGAAAAACGCCAACCATTGTTTTGGTTTTTATCAGAAGTTAAAACACTCTCCGGTTGAATTTATTTCTGAAACTGAGTCAGGGCTGAGTTTAGTCGCCGTTTTGCGTCGTACTGATACCGAAGTGTTGGTTCAAACGATTCATAGCCAGTTGTTCCAAGCACAAAAGCGCGTGGCGGTGGCTTTATGTGGCAAGGGCAACATTGGTTCTAGTTGGTTAAATTTATTTGCAACTCAAAAAGGTGAGCTCGAAAAACGTCATGGCATGAGCTTCGACCTTGTCGCGGTCGTGGATAGTCAAACCTACTGGTTCGATGAGCAAGGTATTGATGCAGCAAGTGTTGCTGAACGATTTGATGATGAAAGCCTAGCAAACGATGGGTCTTGGTTGACTCATTTAGGAGCGCTAAAAAATTACGATGAAGCCGTAGTGCTTGATGTGACAGCGAGCAAAGACTTAGCTCAGCGCTATGTAGAAATTGCGCAGCAGGGCATTCATTTGATTTCCGCTAACAAAGTGGCGGGTTCGGCTGATAGCCAGTATTACCATCAGGTTCAAGATGCATTCGCTAAAATTGGTCGTTATTGGCTGTACAATGCGACGGTTGGTGCAGGGTTACCGATAAACCATACCGTGCGAGATCTACGTGAAAGTGGTGATGAGATCGTTGCTCTATCGGGTATTTTCTCAGGGACGTTATCATGGTTATTCCAACAATTTGACGGCTCAGTAACATTTAATGATTTAGTCGACCTCGCTTGGCAGCAAGGTTTAACAGAGCCTGATCCTCGTTCTGATTTAGATGGTTCAGATGTGATGCGTAAGCTGGTTATCTTAGCTCGAGAGTCTGGTCTCGATATTGAGCCGGGCAGCGTTAAGGTTGAATCTCTGGTACCAGAAGAATTAAGAGAACTTAGCATCGATGACTTCTTCGATAACGGAGGGCTGTTGAGTGAAATACTGCAAGAGCGCCTGACAAAAGCACAGAGAAACGACCAAGTGCTTCGCTACGTTGCGCGTTTAGAAAAAAATGGTAAAGCGACGGTGGGAGTAGAAGCGTTATCTCGTGAACATGCGCTCGCCAACCTACTGCCGTGCGACAACATTTTTGCCATTGAAAGTAAGTGGTACAAAGATAACCCACTCGTTATTCGAGGGCCTGGCGCAGGAAGAGAAGTGACAGCCGGCGCGATTCAATCCGACCTCAACCGATTAGCCGGTTTATTCTAAAGTTGCGAGATACCTAAAACCCTGGAACCCGACCAGGGTTTTTTATTTTGCCTTCAGTGCCATACTGAAGTATCGGCTTGTGATAAGTGGTGAAATAACGTTCAAGTAATAACTTGAACTATCCTCATTATTAACTTGAGAAAAATTCATAATTACAAGGTTGACATTAAATCGTATTCAATACATTCTGTAGACATATAGACGTCTAAACGTCGATTTAAGGAATTTGTTTTCGTGGCGGAGTGCCACAGGGAGAGTAAGATGGGATACACGCACGCAGGCCATATTGACGCCTTGAACCAGAATATTGCTGAGTTGTCAGACAACATCAATGTATCATTTGAATTTTTTCCACCAAGCAGCGCGAAGATGGAAGAGACACTCTGGAATTCAGTGCACCGTCTTAAAACGCTCCAACCTAAATTTGTTTCTGTGACTTACGGCGCTAACTCTGGCGAGCGTGACAGAACGCACTCCATCATTAAAGAAATCAAAGCAACAACCGGATTGGTTGCTGCTCCTCACCTCACTTGTATTGATGCGACTCGCGAAGAGTTGATTAATATTGCCGATGATTACTGGAATAATGGCATTGAAAATATCGTTGCTCTGCGTGGTGATATTCCTCCTGGTGGCGGTGCGCCTGACATGTATGCCTCGGATCTGGTTGAGCTGCTGAAATCACGTCACGATTTTGATATCTCAGTAGCCGCATTTCCTGAGGTTCACCCTGAAGCTAAAAGTGCGCAGTCTGACTTATTGAACCTAAAACGTAAGGTAGATGCAGGTGCAAACCGTGCAATTACTCAGTTCTTTTTTGATGTTGAGTCTTATCTGCGATTCCGTGACCGTTGTGTAGCGGCAGGAATTGACGTAGAAATTGTGCCAGGAATTTTGCCTGTATCGAACTTTAAGCAAGCGTCTCGCTTTGCTGCGCAGAACAATGTGAAAGTACCAGGCTGGATGAGTAAACAGTTCGAAGGCTTGGATGATGATCCGGTGACTCGTCAGCTTGTAGGAGCTAGCCAAGCTATTGATATGGTGCGCGTACTTAGTCGTGAAGGCGTTAAGGATTTCCACTTCTACACCCTAAACCGTGCAGAGATGACTTACGCTTTATGTCATACGCTAGGCGTTCGTCCTCGCGTTGCAGTAGGTGCATAAATCGACCGGGTTTCAAAAAGACAAAAGGCTTGCCGAGTGGCAAGCCTTTTTCGTTGTATCAAAGTAAAAGGAAATTAACCAATCACTTCAAGTTCTGTTAGGACTTCTTCAGCCCAAGTGATCCACGTTTCACGTAACAGTAGGTTACGACGAAGCGTTAAACGCTCTAGGCGAGCTTGTTTGTCTAAAGTTGACGGCGTTGCGTAGTAAGCCGCTTCAATTTCTTTGTAGTGAGAAACCAGTTTGCGAGACTCTTCAACCAGTTCGGCGAGTTGATCACGGAAAGGTGTTGATGGTTGAACGGCACATGCCATCAATTTCGCTGAAAATTCATCACGAACAGTCGGGTGTGCAGTTGGTTGATCAAACCATTCTCCTAAAGCGCTGCGACCAGCATCTGTGATGGAGTAAACCTTACGGTCTGGTTTGCCTTCTTGGGGTTCTAATACGCAAGTAACCAGCTCTTTCTCGGCCATTTTATTGAGTTCACGGTACACTTGTTGGTGGCTTGCTTTCCAGAAGTAACCGATGCTAGCAGAGAATTCTTTAGTGATATCGTAACCGGTTGCGTCGCGAGTGCTAAGAACAGTTAAGATTACGTGTGGTAATGACATGTCTTCAATCCAAATGGTCAATAAACTTGTAAACAAGCTACTTATACTTTCAGCTGTGCTCTTTCTGGCACTTGAGTTTTTTAATGTATAAGTAGCACCAACAATGTTGGTCCTGTCACCTTAAAGCCGTTTATCACCTAGAGAGATGGGGAGTCCCATCATGGCTGGAGC
>NZ_WXWT01000437.1:0-6229 GCF_009904725.1 Vibrio sp. V43_P6S15P86 | reverse complement strand
ACTGGGGGCATAATTAAAGGAACTCTGGCGTTGTGAATCTGAACTTCAGGCTAAAAAACTATGGGCTAGTATGGTGTGGGCAGGAGAATGAGAGTGGAATTAAGCGGATTGGATATGAATATCGAAATACTAATTACTTCTTCTTGAAAATAAAAGCGACTTTTCTCCGGAAATCCGCGATGAACCAAAAAAGCCCCCTACGAGGGGGCAATACACAAATTAGTTAATTTTGAATATCCATATTGGGCGCCTTGCACTATCCAGTTTAAAGCTATCACGTGATACAAAAGGATACGCAGCATCACATGAAAGACTATAACACCCACTCCCCAAGATCGCTATAACGTCATTATAAACAAAGAATTTTCTTACACTCCTTTGGTTTTAAAAGACGCAAGCCGAACACCGATACGATGACAACAAAGCGCCAAACGGGCGTTTGCCCAAGGTATATTTACTCCATAAGCAAGCTCAATGGCTTGCATCCACAAATGACTGGCTTGCTCCCAATGTCCTAGTCTTTCGCTTTCACACGCTTGTTGCGCTAACTCTAAATATTGTTTTTTCATGTTGTCACTCAAATAACTCAAGATACAAAACCTTAGCTTTTCACTCTTTAGCTCTTTTAAAAGGGTTGTTTCATGTAACGCAACAGCACTCGCGTTATTTTTAAAATATCAACGCATCTCCCAGAACAAAAAACCTCACTGCTTGGAGGATAGTAGGCAGTGAGGTAAGGGGTTACATGATAGAGAGTTACTTATTGCTATAAGTCATTTTATGTTGGCATAACGTTTATTAATTACCACTTCGTTTTCCTCAAAACAAAAAGGTTCAGAATTTACTTACAAAAATACCAACTGAAATAACCATATAATAGGTGCGGGATTGTTGGCCAATAAGCATATGAAGACCATTGAGAAGTATAACCACGATCTTCTTTTTCTGGGTTTAAAAAATAGAGATACATATATGAAGTACGCACGCGCCCACTTATGGGTTGTTATGGGGATAACGATAGCAACCAGTACGCATGCTGAACCATTCCCATTAGCATCAATGGATGAAGACACCAAGCTGACTACAACGCTGTCCCCCTATCAACAAGGCCATTTCTATTTAGGTGGTCGTGCTGGCTGGGCCGCCTACCAAGACGCCTGCAGTGACAATGCCCTGGACTGCTCTGATGATACGTTAGGCTACGGCATCTACGGCGGTTATCAATTTAATTCTTGGTTCGCTCTAGAGGGCGGGGTCACCTCTTACGGCTCACCAGAGGCGCGCTATTCTTACGGTGACGTTGAGGTTGACATGTGGGGTGGCGAAGTGTCTGTTAAGTTGGGTTACCCGCTCACTGAGCGTCTTGATATCTACACTCGACTCGGTGGCGCTTATCAGCGTATCGAGAAAACGTTCTCGCAACTACCGGATGCGGTAAACAGCAGTGAATGGAATCTCTTGTCTTCCGTTGGTCTGAGCTATCGCTTGTCACAACGCTGGTCGGTTCGTGGTGAATATCAATTCATTGATGGTGTGGGAGATACCGATATCCATCAAGCCGATTCGCACTTTACCTCTCTCGGGTGACGTATCACTTTGGTCAAGCCGTACCGACGACGCCTGAACCCAAGTCGGTCATGGCACCAGTGACGCCCTCACCTCGTTATGTGACAGTAGAGCAGGCCATTTCATTGAGTACCGATTCATTATTTGATTTTGATTCATCAAAGATAAAGCAACCGGACTCGTTCTCTCCCTTTGCAGAGCAGCTTAAAGCGTATCCTGATGGCACCATTCGAGTGGTGGGCTATACCGATGCATCTGGCCCAGAGCGCTACAATCAACGATTGTCCGAGCAACGCGCTCAGGCAGTGGCTAACTATTTAGAACAACAAGGTGTCGCTTCCGAGCGCATGACGGTGATTGGCTTGGGTGAGTCCAATCCGATGGCAAGTAACGAGACGACCGAGGGTCGTGCCCTCAACCGTCGAGTGGAGGTGCTGTTTGATACAGTCGTCCAAGAAACACAAGAAGTCACAGAGACTCGAGTTGAAGAATGAGAAAAGAAATGAACATCAAAACATTATGGTTATGGTCATTATGCAGCGCCTTACTGCTGGGCTGTAATAATGGTGATGATAAACTGCTTGATGCGCCTGAGAGGTGGGGATACCAAGCGAGTGCGTTGGTTGTCACCCCAAAAAATGCAACGATTCCTGTTGGCTTGACCCAACAGATGCAAGCCGACGCGATATTAAACAATGGCCAAACGGTTAGGGTTACTGAACACTCTAGCCTCTCTTGGTCATCAAGTGACGATGCCATTGCAACCATTGACACAAAAAGGGGGGTGCTAGGTCATGCTCCAGGTGTCGTCACCATTACGGCAACGGGCGTCAATGGCGATGGCTCAACCGTCACGGACGCGGCAACCATCACCGTGAGTAACGCCACCGTACAATCCTTGCAAGTCACACCAACCACTGCCAGTACGCCGGTCGGTCTAGACAAGGTCTTTATCGCCATGGCTTTCCTTTCAGACGGTACGTCTGTGGATGTCACTGATAATACCGCGGTGACGTGGACTTCAAGTCATGCCGATATCGCCAATGTATCTCAAGGTATCGCAACTGGACTGGCGGTGGGCACCACGACGATTAAAGCGATAGGCAGTGCAAACGGTAAAACCTTTGAAGGCTCTGCTGTGTTGACCGTGACTGACGCGGAAGTGGTGAATTTTGAGGTAACGCCGAAAACCACCACGGTGGCTAACGGCCTTTCTACAGAGTTTGAGGCGTACGTTACCTTAACGGACGACTCCAAAGTGAACGTCACCGACCACGCGGGCGTGAGTTGGCGTTCAAGTGTCGGCACGATTGCTACCATCACCTCAGGCCAAGCCAGTGACAATGGTGTGGCCACGGGGGTTGCTGAAGGAGGGCCGGTGACCATTACCGCTACTGGCGAAGTCAATGGCGTATCGTTAAGCGACAGTGCGGAATTGACAGTCACCAACGCGACTATCATGAGTGTGCAAATTACCCCATCGAAGCAGAGTGCCCCTGTGGGTGTTGAGCAGTCATTCATTGCCACCGCACAACTGTCCGATGGTACCACTCAAGATATCACCAAGGAGGCAGTGGTGAGTTGGACCTCCAGTGACACCAACATCGCCACCGTGACGTCAGGAACGGCAGTGGGCCACGCTAAAGGTGAGGTCACTATTATGGCTTCGGTTGAAACACCATGGAATACGACTTTATCCGGTACAGCTACCTTCACAGTCATCGATGCGGTGGTGGCATCCATTGTGGTGGAACCTGCCTCAGCAACCGTGGCCGATGGCATTGGTCAGCAATTTACCGCGACCGCTATCCTTTCTGATGGCGTGACCACCCAAGACATTACCTCGGACACGAACACCAGCTGGACCTCATCCGACCTGGCGATTGCGACGGTCAGTGCCTCTGGATTCGCCAGAGGGGAAAGTGAAGGCGTCACGCAAATCAAGGCAATGTATGTTTCTCGTGATGGTACATCACTTCAAGCGCAAGGGGATTTGACGGTCACTTCTGCGGTCATCACTGCAATTCAGGTGACGCCACCGAATGACAGTGTATCAGCCGGGTTAGACAAAGCGTTCACGGCCACGGCACTGATGTCCAATGGTAATACCTACAACATCACCGATAATGCGAACTTAAGTTGGGATACCACAGACGCTACCATTGCGACCATCACCACTGGACAGGCCAGTGGTAACGGTATTGTTATTGGCAAGAAAGTAGGCACCACGGAGGTTAACGCTCAAGTTAATCTGAATGGCGAGATTATCAAAGGAAGCGCCACCTTAACCGTGACCAGCGCGCAGCCACAAAGCATGGCGGTAACGCCAGCCGTCAGCAGCATTGCCAAAGGCACAGAGCAGCAGTACCAAGCAACCTTGACGTACTCTGACCACACCACACAAACGGTGACGGCGGACTCAGACACGAATTGGACATCCAGTGACAACACCACTGCCACTATCAGTGTGGACGGGTTAGTAACAGGCGAAAATGAAGGTAATACCACCATTACGGCGTCAGGCACTTACGATGGCGTGACACTCTCAGCAACAGCTGAACTGACGGTGACTACTGCAGAAGTTGTGAGCCTAACCGTGACGCCTGAAGTGGCGAGCGTGGCAAAAGGACGCCAGCAGGCCTTTGTGGCAACGGCTGCCCTCACCGATAACTCAACGGTAGAGGTAACGACTAATGCGAATACCAGTTGGACGTCCAGCGCGCCAAGCGTTGCCACTATTACCCAAGGCGTTGCCACTGCTCTTGAGGAAGGCAGTACCACCATCACCGCTTCGTATGAGGTGAATGGCGTACCATACAATGCCTCAGCAACACTCAATGTGCCCCCTGTGGTACTCGAACGCATTGAAACGCCTGCGTCGGCCCAGGTAGAGGTAGGAAGAAGTACAACCTTGACCGCCACGGGTTTTTACTCGGATGGCACCAGTGCCGACCTCACCCAGACGGTAGACTGGACAGGGCATGACACTTCACGTGTCACCGTGGACAGCGGTGGGCCTAACGGAGGGTTGGTGACAGGTGTCGCGATAGGCAGCACTCAGACCCAGGCTAAGCAAACCAACAGTGATGGCGTTGACATTATGGCTAACCTGACCATGATTGAGGTGGTAGCGCCAACGCCTAATGTGGTCTCTTGGGGGGCTTATGGCTTCGGTGGTGACAGCAGCGCCGTACAATCCCAGCTCATCGATGTACAGAAGATTTATTCGACTCATCTTGCCTTTGCGGCCGTGAAAGCGGATGGAAGTATCGTAACATGGGGGAGTTCAAGCGATGGCGGCGACAGCAGCGCCGTGCAATCTCAGTTGACCGATGTACAAACGATTTATTCAACTAATTCTGCTTTTGCAGCCGTGAGAGAGGATGGCAGTGTAGTGACTTGGGGAGGAGGAAACTTTGGTGGCAACAGCAGTGCTGTGCAATCTCAGCTTCTCAATGTGCAGATGATTTATTCAACCGATTATGCTTTTGCAGCACTGAAAGCCGATGGCAGTGTCGTAACGTGGGGGGATGAATACTCTGGTGGCGATAGCAGCGCTGTGCAATCTCAGCTCACCGATGTGCAGATAATTTATTCAAACGCTCACGCTTTTGCGGCCGTGAAAGCCGATGGCAGCGTCGTGACGTGGGGGGATGAATACTCTGGTGGTGACAGCAGCGCTGTGCAATCTCAGCTTACCAATGTACAAACGATTTATTCAACCGATTATGCTTTTGCAGCACTGAAAGCCGATGGCAGTGTCGTAACGTGGGGGGATGAATACTCTGGTGGCGATAGCAGCGCTGTGCAATCTCAGCTTATCAATGTGCAGACAATTTATTCGAACTTTGGGGCCTTTGCGGCGCTGAAAGCGGATGGCCATGTCGTAGCGTGGGGAGAGCCAGGTAGGGGAGGCGATGATAACATCGTACAATCTCAGCTTACAGATGTGCAGGCTATTTATTCAACCGATTATGCATTTGCGGCCGTGAGAGCCGATGGTAGTGTCGTGACATGGGGCGATAGTCTTTTTGGTGGAGACAGTAGGGAGGTTAAAAGTCAACTCATGAATGTGGAGACGATTTATTCGGTCTCAGGTAGCTTTGCAGCACTAAAGACCGACGGTAGTGTCGTGACATGGGGCTCTCAAACAAACGGCGGTGATAGCAGTGAAGTTCAAAGCCAACTCACGGATGTGCAGTCGATTTATTCGACTCTTCATGCCTTCGCTGCGTTAAAAGCCGATGGTAGGGTTGTGATATGGGGGCATCACTATATGGGAGGTCTCAACTTAGAGCAATCTCAGCTCACTAATGTACAGATGATTTATTTAACTCATGGCGCCTTTGCTGCGATGAAATGATATGGCCACAATAGCAATTAAGAAAGAAAACCCCTCAATTTAACATGCGTTGATGTTTTTTTAAAGTCAGTGGCGTAAGCTGCTGACTTTATTTTGTAACTCAAAGCAGTAGGTGTTATCTAAGAGTCTTTAAATCGGAGTTTCAATGAAACGACAGATAACCTATCATTTCAAAGTTATTAGTAGTGTATGACCACTTATTCAAATACGGTCAAGAAGATATGAATTATCAACTGTCTTAACAAGGTAAATTGTTGAGTGGAAGGAAAAGGAGGCCTATTAAGGGCTACAGAAGAGAGT
>NZ_WXWT01000116.1:0-6235 GCF_009904725.1 Vibrio sp. V43_P6S15P86 | reverse complement strand
ATATGAAATGAAGAACATATACTAATCTTCATTTTGTTCCACAACCAATTCGATAGTCTGCCGCACGTGTCACTTTTTACCTGACGAAATACTCATAATTCTGCCTGTTCATCGCTGCTACGTAAGATATAGTCCGTCATCCAAGCCGTTCCTAACAAACAGATCCAAACAACAAAAACAGGGTTTGGTACATCTGTAGTCGGACTCACCACTAAGGCAGCAAAGCCAACAGTCGGTAATGTCCAGCACAATAGTTTACTCCAACGAATGGAGTGTTTAAGCTTCGCGAGGGTTTCCATTGAAGCCAGCATTCCTGTCACGCTCAATGCCACAAGCACGGCATATGGCAAGCCAGCAATCCATAATGGGAACAACAACAGCATCGGCCACCAGCTGTGCTTATTGGATGGGGTCCAATGTACAGCAGACCACCACATCGCCATGACAGCGACAGTTTGAACCACTGTAACCCAAGCGGAGCCATCTAGCTTCCCACCTTGTTGCGTGACCATAATACCGACTTGTAGAGTAAGTACGATTAGGCCTGCGGTGAGCAGAACGCCCAACGAACTTCTACGAGAGAACACTACCATTAAAAGTGGGAAAAGGATCAAAATACCAATCGATAGCGCGATTGGCTGCATTGAGAGCGTAGCGCCAAAAGCCATCATTGCGCCCAGCAACACCAAACCTGCAAACCCGCCTTGTGGCAAGATCCACAACGCCGGGATCATGAGTGCAAGAACGGGAATATCTCCCTCGCTCAAACTCATCGCTCGAACGCACACCACTGCGAGTAAAGTCGTAATGAAAAATTGAAGTGTCGATAAAATCATAGCGCCTCCTGGCTTCCCCACCTACTTGGTAACTCAACGGCAAAAACTGGGATTAAAAGTCGTTGAGAGGGTCTAGATTCAAGCTTAGCTTGTGTTTGTTTTATGCTTTTTAACGCTCATTAACATACGGCACGACTGAAGAGAAAATATGATCAACAAAAGTCAATCGCGGGCAATATAAACGTTAAGAACCGTTAGCAATATACAAGTCCGATGGTTTACCATTCCTTAGTAATCCACAATAGACACTTTTGAGTATGGACCAATTTTTAGCGCAAATCTTTGCTGTAATTCACCAAATTCCAAAAGGAAAAGTCTCCACCTACGGGGAAATCGCAAAAATGGCAGGTTACCCGGGCTACGCAAGACATGTTGGTAAGGCGCTTGGTAATTTGCCAGAGGACAGTAAACTCCCGTGGTTTAGAGTGATAAATAGTCAAGGAAAAATATCCTTAAAAGGCAGTAATTTAGAACGACAAACAAAGAAATTAGAAGCCGAAGGAATTGAAGTATCTGAGATTGGAAAAATTTCGCTAAGAAAATACAAATGGCAGCCTTAGGCTGCCATTTTTTGTTCGCTGAGTTTGATATTAACGCGTACCAACTAGACGAATATCCAACTGGTGAGTTTGTGCTTCATCTGTGATTACACCGTTATGTGTATCGCTGATAAAACGCAATTTACCATCCACTTCAATACGCGCACGAACGCTGTAACGATGGTTTGGTTTGATTTCATTGTTATCGTAGTTCAGCTCAAAAGAAAGAGGAACTTGTTTACCTTCCGTTTCGAATGTCTGTTTTGCTAGTACTTTTGCTGGCGCGTCAGCCAAAGACACATCTTCTAACGCGACGGTAACCACTGCGTTTGGCGGCAGAGCAATACGCTCACGGTAAGCCACTGTACCTGTAATCGTCTTCATTGACGCCTCTGCAGATTCCATTTCTGTATTTTGAGAAGTTTGGCAACCCACTAACGCAGCCCCAAAGAGTAAAGAAGTAACAAGCAGTAGTGTTTTTTTCATATCTTCCTCGAAAAGAGTATTAAACCGGAGCAATTATAGGTGTGGAATATAAAACTGTCTGCTTCCTGTCAGTTTATTTGACAATAGTTTGACTGAGTTAGAATTTATCAAACAATTGATTTTGTTTCATAATCGGAACAATACTATTTCTAAGTTACTCAATAGTTCTTAACTATGGCACTTCACAAGAGTGAGACTGTTGAGGTAAGTTGGAGTGAAAGACAACGGTGAGGAGACACAATGAGTAAACCATTACGAGAATTGCTCAGCCTACTACAACTCGAAAAATTAGAAGAAGGCTTGTTTCGTGGCCAAAGTGAAAACCTAGGTTTGCCTCAAGTGTATGGTGGCCAAGTGATTGGGCAAGCGCTTTCTGCTGCGCGCTACACCGTTGAAGAAACACGCGCGGTGCACTCCTTCCATAGTTATTTTTTGTACCCTGGTGATCCAGAAAAGCCCATTATTTATGATGTAGAAAACCTAAGGGATGGCCGCAGCTTCAGCACCAGACGCGTTAAGGCGATTCAAAATGGACGCCCTATTTTCTACTTAACGGCGTCTTACCATGGCGATCAACCTGGGTTTGATCATCAAAAGGAGATGCCAGACATTCCTGGCCCAGAAAACTTCGCCTCTGAGAGTGAGCTTGCTAGCCATATAGCCGAATTCCTGCCAGAGCGACTACGCAAAACATTTTGTGGTGAAAAGCCAATTGAAACCCGTCCTGTTACGGTCATCAACCCCCTAAAACCCAAAAAAGCAGAGCCTAAACAGTATCTTTGGATTCGTGCCAATGGTGAAATGCCAGAGAACCTGCTTATACATCAGTACCTGTTGGCCTACGCATCAGATTGGGGATTCCTCGTGACAGCAATGCACCCACATGAAGTGTCATTAATGACGCCAAACTTCCAAGTTGCCACCATTGACCATTCAATCTGGTTCCACCGTCCGTTCAAAATGGATGAATGGTTGTTGTACGCGATAGAAAGCCCAACGGCGAGTAATACTCGCGGGTTAGTGCGTGGCGAAATCTATAACCAGCAAGGTCATTTAGTGGCAACCGCAGTGCAAGAAGGTGTAATGCGCTACACGAAGTAACCGCTAAACCTTAAACGACAAAAGGAGTGCTCAGCACTCCTTTTTTGTGGGTATCAAACGATAATTAATTTGGTTGATACTTCATAGTAATGACCGACCATTCGTAAAGTGATTTCGGGTAACCGTATTCGCTTTTCCCGTAAACGACATTTGGGTCAGCGTAGAATCCACCTTTATCCGTTGCTAAAAATTCACGCACCCCACGACGGTAAGTAATGATTGGTGCTGCCGACTCATACTCTATGTCTTCCAAATTAGAATCATCAATCACTAAGAACCGAGTCATACGGATAGTGCTACCGCTGGTGCAATACCCTGGATCATCATAACCAATTGCATTAAAAGGCTTAAGGTCATCAGCAAATAGCTCTGATGTACATCCATCGAATCGAGCAACATGCACCCACGCTGCCTTTTCTTGTCTTCGGTCATCGCTACCAACTGGCTTAAACATAAATAGCACAACCTTACCTTTACCGTGTTTTTGCAACTCGTCATCCGTCGGTTCACGTACCGAACGCGAACCCAAGATACCAAATTCACTCTCTTCTAAATTGGCAAACTGTGGGGCACTAAGCGTGCTCACAATAACGGTTTGTTCGCTATTAAGTTGTGTGTATTTATCTGCAACACCCGACTCTGCCAAATCGACACTAACCGTGACTTTTGTTCTTGGTAACGCTTTGTAATCTCGCGATTCACTCTCAGAGATATCTAGAGCAATAGAATGGTATTGAGAGTAATTGGTTAGCGTCAACTCTGCATTCGCATTGTCTAACGTGGCAAGATCTTTGCTCACAGTATCGCCAAATGAGTAAGTTCGAGTACCGACCGTTCTACCGAAATCTAAGTCAATTGCCTTGAAAGGCGTAAACTCAACGGTTTGAAGTTTCGTGGTAAGACCGGGATGATCCGCTTTATTAATGGTGCCGTTAACCAATACGGTTTTAGTTGTATAGTTACGTGCAGTTAGCGTCACTTCTAATTGGTACTCGCCTGCGTGCAAAACCTTCAAACGCCCCGTTTCAGAAGAGGCTAACTCAACCACAGGATCTTTTTGGTTAATAAGACGATAGCTGGCTTTTGCCTCTCCTCCACTCATCACTGGTGAGATAATAGTACCCGCTGAAAAGTCTACCGTTGGATAAGCAATCGATACAGGGTTTGTGCCCTGTTTGATCGTAACAGAGAAACTGCTTTCACCCGGAGTAAATTTATCGTCCCCTGCATCCGATACAACAACTCTTGTGCTGCCAGCATTGAGGATGCGCATCTCGCCCGTTTTGCTGTCTAGGGAAACCACATCCGTTGCTGCATTTTCTGCAAATCGATACGAAACTTCGCCAACCGTACCAGAGATGGTCGGTTTTTGAACATAAGGCTGGCTGGTTTTCCAAGTCTCTTCCACATCGGATTGCACATCAATCCGACTCGGCGCACTAAGAATATTAACGTACACTTTCTGATCTGGACCCGCAGTATAATTCGCGCTCTCCTGTCTGCGAACTGTTAACGCCGCTTTACCCGCTTTGTAAACATAGGCACGTCCATCCGCAGTAACCTCTATAACATCTGTAGCAGTGTTATCAACGAGTTCTACATGATCGTTACTTGTACTTAAACCAAAGTCACGACGAAGATCAAAGCTATAGTCTTTGCTATACACCATTTCATAATCTTGTGTCACCATGGCTTGTCCCGCAGCTTTCGCTACTTTGATGACTACATTAAACTGAATTGGTTGATATAAATCCCCACCATCATCTTCAAACTTAAGACGATATTCACCAGCCGTCTCTACTTCTAACTTGCCATCGGTCATTCTTAAACCGTCCGGTAAACTACCGACTAGGCTTACGTTGCCTTTTTGTCCTGAAAATGCCAAAGGAATTGAGAGGCTAGGCTGATAAATAAGCGACATTTCAATGTCGTTCATCACTGGATGAGGCGCGCGATTAACTTCAACATTGAAGCGAGCTTTACTTGCAGGATAATTACGCATTTCATGCTCGTAGATTTCAACTTCAGCCGTACCTACACCTTTGATCAGCAGTGCTTCACTGCTCATAGACTTAGCGATAACATCTGTGCCGCTAATAATTCGCAGTGAATAGTCGCCGCGAGCATTCGTCACCTTAGGGAAAATTCGGCCACCTTCCTCATAAGTT
The DNA here is from genome assembly GCF_009904725.1 of Vibrio sp. V43_P6S15P86. NCBI lineage: Bacteria > Pseudomonadati > Pseudomonadota > Gammaproteobacteria > Vibrionales > Vibrionaceae > Vibrio > Vibrio sp. V43_P6S15P86. Next base: position 1,105 of record NZ_WXWT01000116.1, on the reverse strand, counting down.
TTCACAACATCCGCTACGCTGATTGTTTCGCGTTGACCTTGTTTTACATCCACAACAAATTGCGCCGTTTGCTGCTTATCTAAAAAGGCATCGCTGTAAGTTGCTGTCGCTTCAACGGTTAACTGCCCAACATTATGAACAAGGAGCACACCTGACTCAGGGTTGAGTAACTCGGCAACTTTGTTGTCTGGTTCGCTGCGAATGATTTTGTATGTGATGCTTTGCGTTTGAGCTTTATCTAAACGTGCAGGTTCTAACGTCAGCCCTTCTCTATATTCGTCTTCCAGCAAGGCGAATTGAAGTTGCCCGGATGCTACTCCATGAAGCTTCACCGTCGCGCGAACTTGCTTAGGCAGATAAAGCTCGTTACCTGAGTCAGTAATCAGTACCGACGCCTGACCAATTGAGCCTAATGAATATACCGAGCCGTTCTGATCAACCCGAATCAAGTTATGACCACTTTCTACTTCATAACTCAATTCACCTTTTTGGCCACGAACGGTCAGCGCTTTCCCTTCAGATTCGATTGCATTGAAGTTTAGATCACTAACCGAAAGGTCTGTGTTAATACCTCGTTCCACAGTGATAGAAAATCGTGCTTCAGAGGATTCATAAGCAGAACTGCTATCCGTAGCCAGAATTGTTGCCGTTCCTGGACGCAAAATTTGTAGCATTCCAGAGTCATTAATTTTCACAACATTTAGCGGATTAGAGTCAATGACTTGATAAGACACCGAGCCATGTACATTGCTCAATTTTGCCTCTGTAACGGTTCCCACGCCCTCAAACTTCAATACCGTGTCTTCAGCTTTTAACTGTGGACGACTCTGCTTTGTTATCGTAGTTGGTGTCTTTGTATTGTTCGTTTTAGAGTCACCTCCACCACCACAACCAGCGAGTAAAGCCGCAAGAAAAAGCAAATAATATTTTCTGTTCATTTTTAGAAACACTTTGTCACAAATAAGTGCTAGCGATAATAATACGATGTTTTATTAATCACTATATCCATTTTTGAGTACTTTGTTACTTAAGTATTTGCTACTGTATTACGCATAAAAATAAATGTTCAGAAGTGGTGACTAAAATACACAAAACAACACAAAGA
>NZ_WXWT01000481.1:0-6240 GCF_009904725.1 Vibrio sp. V43_P6S15P86 | reverse complement strand
GTTTACAGCTACGAACGTGTTGACACCGGAATTTATCGGGCAGCCGCTTGATAAGTTGTGGTCACTGATCTCGCCATTATATATGGTGGACGAGTCTCAATGGCTAGAGCAACTATTGCCACTAGCGACGCCGACAGAGGATGAAAAATCGGCGATCACTACCCAAACGACCCAACTTATCGAAGCCATTCGTGCCGATAAGAAGTCAATCCAGATGATTGATGCTCTATTGTTGGAATACAGCTTAGATACTCAAGAAGGTATCTTGCTGATGTGTCTTGCAGAAGCATTAATGCGCATCCCAGATGCCGCGACAGCAGATTCTTTGATTAAAGATAAGTTGAGCGTCGCAGACTGGAAATCTCACCTGAAAAACTCTGACTCTGTGTTTGTTAACGCATCAACATGGGGCCTCATGCTAACAGGTAAAGTGGTTGGTCTTGGTGAGCAAGGCACCCAGAGCCCAGGTCAGGCTGTAAACCGTCTGGTAAATAAATTCTCTGAGCCTGTGATTCGTAAAGCCATGTATCAGGCAATGAAGATCATGGGTCACCAGTTTGTTCGTGGTCGTACGATAGAAGAAGCGCAAAAGAACGGTCGCCCAATGCGCGACAAAGGTTTCACCTATTCATTTGATATGTTAGGTGAGGCGGCGTTAACTACAGCGGACGCGAACAAGTACTTCAAAGATTACCTAATGGCGATCGAAGCGGTGGGTCGCGAGACTTACGGCAATGACACCAGTCCAGCGCCTTCGATTTCCATCAAGCTTTCTGCATTACACCCGCGCTACGAAGTCGCAAATGAAGAACGTGTAATGACAGAGTTGTATGACTCACTAATGCAACTACTAAAACGTGCTATTGAAGTCGACGTTGCAATCACAATCGATGCAGAAGAGGCGGATCGCCTTGAGCTTTCTCTGAAGCTATTTGAGAAAGTGTACCGTAGCGATCTTGTGAAAGGTTGGGGCAAGTTTGGTTTGGTTATTCAAGCCTACTCAAAACGTGCGCTACCAGTCTTGGTGTGGCTAAATGCACTCGCAAAAGAGCAAGGTGACGTTATTCCGCTGCGTTTGGTTAAAGGCGCGTACTGGGACAGCGAAATCAAGTGGTCTCAACAAGCGGGCTATGCAAATTACCCAGTATACACTCGCAAAGAAGCGACGGACGTTGCATACCTAGCTTGTGCTCGTTTCCTACTTAGCGAAGGTGTTCGCGGTAATATCTACCCACAATTTGCAAGCCACAATGCTCACACGGTTACGGCAATTGCTGTCATGGCGGAGCACAAAGAATACGAGTTCCAGCGCCTGCATGGTATGGGTGATTCACTGTATAACCATGTTATGAAAATGTACGGTCAGCCAGTACGTATTTATGCTCCTGTCGGTAGCCATGCTGATCTTCTTCCGTACTTGGTTCGTCGTCTGCTTGAAAATGGTGCGAACAGCTCGTTTGTACACCGTCTAGTTGATGCGCGTTGTCCGATTTATGAGTTGACCCATCACCCTGTGGATGTGTTGACGGGTTTTGACACGCTACACAACGACAAAATTCCATTGCCTGCCGATATTTTCCCTGAGCGTAAGAACTCATATGGCGTCAACATTGACATCGACAGTGAAGCGAAGCCATTTGAAGCTCAGGTCGAAAGCTTCATGGACAACCAGTGGGTTGCAGGCCCGATGATCAATGGTGAACGCTTTGCCGAAAGCATGATCAAGGAAAATGCGGCTGAGATCATTACCGCACCGTACGATCGCCGAATTGAAGTCGGCAAAGTGGCATTTGCAACTCTTGAGCACGTTTCCGCTGCAATTGATGCGGCGCAAACTGCTTTCTCTGATTGGAAAGCCGTTCCTGTTGAGCAAAAAGCGGCTTGTTTAGAAAAGCTTGCTGGCTTAATGGAAGAAAACCTAGCTGAGCTGGTGGCGATTTGTCACAAAGAAGCGGGTAAAACGATTCACGATAGCATTGATGAAGTTCGTGAAGCGGTGGATTTCTGTCGTTATTACGCGAAACAAGCGCAAAACCTACAGCCATTTGAGCTAGAAGGCTTTGATGGTGTGAAACGCATTTCTAGCCGTGAAGGCCTTGGTGTGTTTGTGTGTATCAGCCCTTGGAACTTCCCGTTGGCTATCTTCCTTGGTCAGGTGACGGCAGCACTGATTGCGGGTAACACAGTGGTTGCAAAACCAGCTGAGCAAACAAGCTTAATTGCCGCTCGCGCTATTGAACTAATGCTTGATGCGGGTTTCCCAGCTGGTGTGATTCAGTTACTTACTGGTCGCGGCGCTGAGATTGGTCATGCACTGACTTCTCATGATGCTATTGCTGGTGTGGCATTCACTGGCTCAACGGCAACGGCGCAACGCATTAACGTCACGCTCGCGGAGCGCAGCGCGAAACCGGTTCCGTTTATTGCGGAAACAGGTGGTCAAAACGCAATGATTGTGGACAGTACTGCATTGCCAGAGCAGGTGGTGCGTGATGTGATTCGTTCGGCGTTTGCATCTGCTGGTCAGCGTTGTTCTGCCCTTCGTGTTCTATTTGTACAAGAAGATGTAGCAGACCGTATGATCCACCTGATTCAAGGTGCGATGAATGAACTGCATGTTGGTTTACCTTACCTACACAAAACAGATGTTGGTCCGGTTATCGACAGCAATGCAAAACAAAAACTCCTCGCTCACCTTGAGCAAATGAGCAAAACACAGACTAAAGTCGCTCAGCTACAGCTGGATGAATCGTGCCAGCATGGTGACTTTGTCTCACCAAGTGCGTTTGAAATCTCGGGCATCGATGTGCTGAAAGAAGAACAATTTGGTCCAATCTTGCACATTGTTCGCTTTAAAGCGTCTGAATTACCAAACGTGGTTGCGCAGATCAACAAGACGGGTTTTGGCTTGACGATGGGTATCCATAGCCGTAACGAAACCACGTACCGTTGGATTGAGAAACACGCTCGAGTAGGTAACTGCTACATCAACCGAGACCAAGTTGGTGCTGTGGTTGGCGTACAGCCGTTTGGTGGTCAAGGCTTGTCGGGTACTGGCCCGAAAGCTGGTGGTCCACACTACCTATTCCGCTTTACTCAACATCTTCTTGCTCAAGCAGAAAACGCATAAGGAGTCGCATTATGGTTCATCAGATCACCTATTTTAAAGATGCATTCTCTGCGTGGGAGCAGTGGAATCTGACTGATTTTGATTACAAATGCGAGCATGTTCTGGCATTTAAATCTGCATTAGAAGGGCAGCAGTCTACCGTTGCCAAAGTGGTTTCTTACCACTTGCAACAAGCATCAGCTCTTCTTGCAGAAATTCACCAGTTAGTTGGCCCTACCGGGGAAACTAACGAACTGTATGCCGCAGGACGCGGTGTGGCTTTGGTGATTTGTGAAAACAACATCGAGCCTGCTGATAATGCGTTATACAGTGCTTTTGCGATGATCACCTGTGCCTTAATTGCAGGCAACAGTGTGGTCGTTTGCAGTGACAATGCAGAGCTAAACCAACTGGTTAAGCAAGCTGTAGCGTTGGCAAACTTCCCATCTAACTTAGTCCAGGTTGTTGCGTACGATGCGTCTGCCCCGTTGCTTGAGAGCGATGTACGTAGTGTGGGTTATGTTGGGCGTTCACAGGTTGAGCATGCGCTCAATCTTCAACTAGCTAAGCGTGACGGTGCAATCGTCGGCTTAGTTTCTGAAACGGATTTAGAGTCACCGAAATTGGCTCATGATCCTCATCTCTCGTTGCGCTTCATTACCGAGCGCACTCGAACGATAAATATTACCGCGGTGGGTGGTAACGCGACTCTACTCGAGTTGGGGAACGAAACTCACTAACCTGACTTGTGATACCAATCTGGAGTAACTGGACTGAGAGCCGGTCCAGATTGGTTTCTTATACTCTGATGTATTGCTGAGACGGTAAAATATCAGGGCAGGCAAGGAAGGAAATAATTATAACGAGGACTATCTAATGATAGAAAATAGCTTTGCTATCACGTCCACTTTTGTGGCGTATTTACTGATTATGGTTGCTATTGGCGTTTACGCGTATAAGAGGACTTCCAATTCATCTGATTACTTCCTAGGTGGCCGTAGCCTAGGTCCGTGGCCTGCTGCATTATCTGCAGGTGCTTCAGATATGAGTGGCTGGTTGCTGCTAGGCTTGCCTGGCTATGCGTACGCTGCGGGTATCGAGGCCTTCTGGTTAGCCGGCGGTCTACTTCTTGGTACATGGGCAAACTGGCTCATCAGTGCAAAACGCCTACGTACCTACAGTATCCAAACTGACGCGTTAACGTTGCCAGAGTTCCTGTCACGTCGCTTCAACGATAAGTCGAAACTGATCCAGACAATCTCTGCGTTTTTCATTCTTCTATTTTTCCTTTTCTACACCAGCTCAGGTTTGGTCGCAGGGGGCAAACTGTTTGAGACGGTATTCGGTCTAGATTACACCTACGCTGTTATCATCGGTACGGTGTGTGTGGTTTCTTACACACTATTCGGTGGTTTCCTTGCGGTATCTTGGACTGACTTAGTGCAAGGTCTGCTAATGGCCGCTGCGCTAATGATTGTTCCTGTTGCAGTCATGGACGGTGGTCTAGGTCAGCTAACTTCTGATCTGCATGACATCAACCCAGAACTTGCAACGCTATGGAATGACGCCAAAGGCGAACCACTGTCTGCGATTGCTATCATCTCTTTAGCGGCATGGGGGCTTGGTTACTTTGGTCAGCCACACATCCTAGCGCGTTTTAAAGCGTCTCGTTCAAACAAAGATCTAACGACTGCACGTCGTATCGCTGTGATTTGGACTGCACTATCTATGGTTGGTGCAATGCTTGTTGGTCTTGTCGGTCTGGTTTGGGTTACGGGTCATCCGGGCACTCAACTAGAAGATGGCGAGAAGATCTTCATGCTATTGGTTAACGCAGTATTCCACCCTGTCGTTGCGGGTATGTTGTTAGCAGCAATCCTAGCGGCGGTAATGAGTACAGCAGACTCACAGCTTCTTGTTTCATCTTCAGCGCTTGCAGAAGATTTCTACAAGCAAGTATTCAAGCCAGAAGCGTCTTCTGAAGAAATCGTAATGATTGGCCGTATCGGCGTCATCGTGATTTCGCTTGTTGCGCTATTCCTAGCAATGACACCAGATAGTTCAGTACTTGGTCTTGTTTCTTACGCTTGGGCTGGCTTCGGTGCTGCATTTGGTCCTGCGGTTGTACTTAGCCTTTACTGGAGCGGTATGAACCGTAACGGCGCACTAGCAGGTATCCTTGTTGGTGGTATCACTATCGTAGTTTGGAAGCAGCTAACTGGCGGTTGGTTTGATGTGTACGAAATCGTACCGGGCATCATCTTCTCTACGCTTGCTATCGTTGTTATCAGCAAAACGACAGGCGGTGCAGCGCAAGACGTATTAGACCAACATCAATCGTACGAGAAGAAACTAGTTGAACTAGACTAATTACTTCCTTTTACGAACACAAAGCCCGCTTATACAGCGGGCTTTGTTTTATCTGAACTTAATAAACGTTAATGGTGATTGCTTGAGGCCAGATTTTCACGTCGCTTTATTCGTTGTGAGTGTGTTAGTCACGACGAACTTTGGCGTAAATGACGGTGTTACTCAGCTCGCCAGAAGGCGCACGCCGAGCATTGCGTAGCTCACCTTCAAACTCATACCCACAGCGCTCAGCAACCGCACGACTTTTGCGGTTATTCGCATCGGCTAAAATCGCGATTCTTTTCGCGTCCAACGCTTCGAATGCATAGTTTTCAATCGCCGCTACCGCCTCAGAGATATAACCGTAGCCTACCGCGCGATCATCAAGCCAATAGCCAATCTCAAATGCCGGTATCTCTTGATCATGGATCATTAACCCAATGGCGCCGAGTAAACGATCGCTTTCCTTGTCGATTAGGTAGTAGCGCAACTCTTCTTCGAAGTTTTCAAAGTTTGCGATGGCTTTCTCTGTCCCTGCAATCATCGCTTCTAAAGTGAGCACGTGAGGTACCCATGGCAGGTAAACTTCAAGCGTTTTTTGGCTACGAACAACGGCCTGATGTGCTTCTTCTGCACGTTCCAAGCAAGCTGGGATGAGCTTTAAACGTTTGGTTTCCATGTCGAATCTCCTAGGCTTTTATACTCCAATCGTTTCGTAATGCAGGATTCAGAGCGTTATCATTAAAAATCATTTAAACAGAAACACTTAGAGACATCTAGCC
>NZ_WXWT01000373.1:0-25676 GCF_009904725.1 Vibrio sp. V43_P6S15P86 | reverse complement strand
CATCTTGTCCAGACGTGAAGAGAGCGCTTGAAGATCACGACTTGCATCCGCCAGCTCTTCTGCCGTTGCCGTTGTCATTTCATTGATCGCGTTGATTTCTTCAATGTTTTGGTTAATGGTATGCACCACAGTGGATTGCTCTTCCGTCGCCGTCGCAACTTGCGTATTACGATCAGAGATGTCTGTAATTCGCTCAGAAATATTGACTAACACTTCCACTGCTTCATCGGTTGAAGCGACCCCTTCAATAGTGACCGCTTTACCCGCTTCCATAGCACTTACCGCATCTTGTGCGTCACTTTGAAGTTGGTTGATCATCCGTTGGATCTCTTCTGTTGAGTCAGCTGTGCGTGACGCTAGGTTTCTGACCTCGTCAGCAACCACCGCAAAACCACGACCTTGCTCTCCAGCACGTGCAGCCTCAATCGCGGCGTTCAACGCGAGCAAGTTGGTTTGTTCTGATATGTCACGAATTACGCCCAGAATCGAGCCAATATCTTTAGTTGTCGATGCCAGCTGCGTGACGACAATATTGGTCGTTTCTACGTCATCAGCTAGGCGGCTAATCACCTCTTTGGCTTTCATAACCACTTCACGACCCGTTTGAGTATTATCAGAAGCCTGATTTGCCGTATCGGCAGCAGTAGCCGCGTTCGATGCAATTTCGCTGATGGTCGCACCCATCTGGTTAATCGCCGCAACAACTTGAATGGTTTGATCACGTTGCTCTTGGCTGTTGTCATGTGTGGATGTTGCTTTCGTCGAAACACTTTCTGCCGCTTGACTTAATGAGCCGCTAGTTAAAGCAACTTCTTTCATTGTGGCGTGGATCTTCTCAATAAATCCGTTGAAGCCTTTTGAAAGCTGAGCAATTTCATCATTACCCTGAATTTCAATGCGCTGCGCCAAGTCGCCTTCACCTTGCCCAAGGTCAGTAAAACGATCGGCAATCAGTCGAATTGGTTTAGTAATACTATTTGCCAACCATACGCCCATCAGAATGAATACAACGGCGACAATGATGGTCGTAAACAGCATTTTTTGCGCAGTAGCATTTAGGTCAGCGAAGACTTCATCGACAGGGACTACACCAATGACAAACCAGTTCATTGAAGGAACATACAAACTGGAAACAAACGAGTCCTGCCCTTCAAAGTCCACATTAATCAAATTGAAGCTGTTTTTATTCAGCAGTGCACTCGCATCACTACCAAATAGCTTAGTGATAGAAGTTTGGTTTTTACCTTGTTGACGATGTATTTGAATCTCACCCTGTTCGTTAGTGAGGAACACATAACCCGTATCTTCAATTTTAAACCCATTGAGCAGCGCAACCATGTCGTCCATCGACTTTGAAAGACCTGACATTGATGTACCATTTAAGTCTTGGTAGTTGGCAAACATTTTTACTTCGCCGTTTGCCTCTTGGAAAACGCTCACTGACGTTTCTTGACCAGAAGACGTAAAGCCAAAGAACCAAGCATCTTGAGTTCGATTAAGCTGACGCAAGAACCCGTTTTGATTCCAGTAATATGCCGTTTGACGATTGGCTACCGACGCATCATTAAGTCCGTACTGGGATTTAACGTTATTGAGCTGCTGAACTAACTGAACTTCTACCGACGGATCGCGGTCTGTATTAGATAGAGCTTCGACAATAAACTCGTTTGTTGCGAGCTGTTTTGCGGCTTGTTGCATCTCTACAACTTCGCGGTCAATTTCTGTATTGATTTGCTGCAGCATCGCAGGTAGTTCGATATCAATAAGACGGTGGCTCAACACATCTCTTGCATGACGCTGAGCCATAACACCAACGATAATTGTTGATGCTAAAACAGCAAACGTAATACCAAGTACAACCTTCTGTTTGATGCTCAAGGAATGAAGTTTCAACATATTCGGACCTTTTAAAAGAATCACTTGTTATTGGCCCCATAAGGGGAATCTGGTGCATATCTCATGACACGCACATCACAGAAACTTTATCGGCTCACATATACAAAACTAGAGGCATTTCTCACTATATTATGAAAAATAAATGTAACGCCCTGTCAGGTAAGAACTTTCAGTGATAGCAAGTACTTGCAATTCTCTGCAAAGTCCCAATATTGAAAAGATAAATTGCGAAAGCGCATTGGAACTTTTTCCATCAGGAAAATGACCAATACTCAACACAAAAATCAAATGGATATCGAGAGTCCAAAGCATGCATAAATCTAACTTCGAAACTCTTCAGCAATACCTAGAGTCGCAGATCATTGGTCAGCAAGATCTAGTCAAACAACTGCTTGTTGCCCTTTTGGCCGATGGACATATTTTGGTTGAGGGCCCTCCTGGGCTGGCAAAAACCCGTGCAGTAAAATCACTCTCAGATTGTGTTGAAGGCGACTTCCACCGAATTCAGTTTACCCCTGACTTGCTGCCAGCCGATTTAACCGGCACCGATATCTTCCGCCCCGAAACCGGAGAGTTCACTTTCCAATCTGGTCCTATCTTCAATTCTCTTATCCTTGCGGATGAGATAAACCGTGCACCGGCCAAAGTACAAGCGGCGATGCTTGAAGCAATGGCAGAGAAACAAGTCACAGCAGGTCGCCATACTTACCCGTTGCCAGAGTTGTTTTTGGTCATGGCGACTCAAAACCCGATTGAACAAGAAGGGACTTATCCGCTACCTGAAGCGCAGCTAGATCGCTTTTTATTACATTTAGAAGTGGAATACCCAGATGCGGAACATGAGCTATCTATCTTGCGTATTAACCGCGGTGAAGCAAAAGGCGAAACTACCGTCGAGCGGCCAATGTTAAGCCAACAAGATATCTTCACTGCGCGTAAAGAAGTGTTGGATATTCATATGGCAGAAACGATAGAGCAGTACATCGTCCGTTTAGTTATGGCAACACGTCGAGCCAGCGAATATGACACTGAGCTGGATAAGTGGTTGTCAATGGGCGTTAGTCCACGTGCCACCATCGCTCTGGATCGTTGTGCCCGTGCGCACGCTTGGCTTGCAGGTCGTGATTTTGTGTCCCCAGAAGATGTTCAAACCATGGCTTATCCGGTTTTGCGCCACCGTTTATTACTGAGTTACCACGCTCAAGCGGAAGGCATTACGGCAAACCAAGTCATTGATAAGCTGCTAAACCTCGTTGGCAGTGCATAAGACGAGGGAGTGATATGTCCACAACGCATCCACTGCCACCTCATGCGAATGGGGTGACATTAACCCTTGAAGAGCTGCTGCAATACCGCACTCAATCTGTACGTTGGTTGCCACCAGCACAAAGTATCTGGTCGCAAATGAGCGGTAACCATACCAGCCGCCAAAAAGGGCGAGGCATGGATTTTATGGAAGTACGCCAATACCAACCTGGCGATGATATCCGCAGTATTGATTGGCGGGTAACTGCTCGTACAGGGAAAGCGCACACAAAGTTATTTGCAGAAGACAAAGAGCAAGCTGTGATTCTTTACCTTGACCTGAGTTCTAGCCTGCATTTTGGGTCTAAGTATATGCTTAAGTCGGTTCAATTGGCTCACTTTGCCAGCGTGTTGATTTGGCTCACTTTGGCTAAAAAGGATCGCATCGGTGCGGTGATTGACGATGGACATCAATGTTTTGAGTTTCGCCCTTCCTCTCTACAAAAACAGGGGCTGCGGATTCTTAATGCTATCGTCGATACACATAACGCGCAGGTGGCTCGTACTGCCAACAACGAGGCTCGTACACTGCCGTATACTCAGGTGTTAGAAACACTTCATACACTGACACCTAAGGGCAGCGAACTGATTATGCTCAGCGACTTTGCCCACATAAGCGCAGCAGAGTTGACGCAGTTACGTCGACTAAAACAGCACAACAGTGTGAGGGCTATACAGTTTTATGACCCTTTAGAAAGAGGTGAAACAAACTTTAGAGGTCAAGTAAAAGCCTCAGATGGACAACGTAGTCAATGGTTCAACTTTGGCTCCAAGGGCCAAAGAAAGGAACTCGAAACACACTTTACTCAACACCAAGAAACCATTAAACAGCAATGCCATTCGATGGCGATTCCATTTAACACGCTATCAAGTGGTTGGCCCTTGATTTCACAATTAAGCTAACAAACTGTAAAAGCAGCATTTATTAAGCAGTAATAATGACAACAAACAACCAAAGCCTAGACCTTGAACCTCTGATTTTACCAAACGCTCCGGATTGGTTTCCGCTCACTTGGGGATGGTGGGCAGTGCTTGCGGCCACCGTACTTTTCGTTTTCAGCATTTATCTTTATACGAAATGGCGTAAAAAACGCCTACGCGCGCAAAAGGCAGCCTTAAAACTTTTAACTCAATCTGTCACACCTCATACCCCTTCCTCTGCTCTAGAAATATTGCGTCAGGCGGCATTGAGTTACTTTCCGCGTGAAGAAATCGCGCCATTAACTGAAATCGCTTGGTATGAATTTCTCGATAGCCATACCAAAGAAACTCGATTCGTAGACAAACAACATCAGTGGCAAGAAGCGCTGTATCAGAAATCCTCTCAAGAAAATCATCAAAGCTTGGTCGATGATTGTATCTTTTGGATAACTCACGCTTTGCCACCAAAGAAAAAGGCAAATAACCGTGACTGAGCAAACACTCATAACCGATCTTGCCCAATGGCTAAACATTGAATTTGTCTGGTGGTGGGCACTATTTTTGCTGCCTGTCCCCTGGCTGGTATACAAGCTTCTGCCACAAGAATCTCAACAAGCCGAGATCAAATTGGCGTACTTACCAACTAATGAGAATGGCAGCAAGCCTAGGCAAGCCCTGCAAAAATCACTATCAATGGCGATCTGGGTTCTTCTTATCATTGCTTGTGCGCGTCCAGTTTGGTTTGGTGATCCAGTTGAGTTCCAACCCAAATATCGGGACTTGATGTTAGTCGTCGACCTATCTGGCTCGATGCAGCAAGAAGACATGGAGCTCAATGGCGAATACATCGACCGCCTCACCGCTGTCAAAAAAGTTCTGTCGGATTTCGTGGCAAAAAGAAAAGGTGACCGTCTCGGGGTTGTTTTGTTTGGCGATCACGCGTATTTGCAGACGCCACTCACTGCAGACCGTAAAACCGTCATGCAGCAGATTAATCAAACCGTCATCGGCTTGGTTGGTCAACGAACCGCCATTGGTGATGGCATTGGTCTAGGCACAAAAACCTTTGTAGACAGTGATGCTCCGCAACGAGTCATGATTTTGCTTAGTGACGGCAGCAATACTGCCGGTGTGCTCGAACCGCTCGAAGCAGCGGAAATCGCAAAAAAATACAATGCGACCATTTACACCGTAGGCGTAGGTGCTGGTGAAATGTTGGTGAAAGAGTTTTTCATGACTCGTAAGGTTAACACCGCAGCCGACTTGGATGAGCAAACACTAACTAAAGTGGCAGAGATGACTGGTGGACAATATTTTCGGGCGCGAGATACTGATCAGCTCGAAAAGATCTACGACACGATCAACCAGCTCGAGCCCGTGTCAAGCGACACGCAAACTTGGCGTCCGCAGTCAGAATGGTTCCCATACCCACTAAGCGCTGCATTCGTACTGTCGGTATTGTTATTCCTACTGAGGAGAAAACATGGCTGAGTTTATTTTCCTTAACCCTTCTTGGCTTTTGGGGCTCATCGCAATCCCTATTGCGCTCTTGCTCAATCACAAATTTAGAGCAAAAAAATCGACACTGATTGCCCCTCACCTAGCTAAAGTGCTCGGACAAAACACGCAGTCCAAACACTATTTTATTCTCTGGGGCGTAGCTTGGGCGGTTGCCTGTATTGCGCTAGCGGGACCAAGCTGGCAATCCAACGCTCGCCCAAGCTTTGAATTAAACCAAAACCGCATTTTAGTGCTTGATATGTCTCGCTCGATGTTCGCTACGGACATCAAGCCTAATCGACTCGCGCAAACACGTTATAAGGCGCTGGACTTACTTCCTAAATGGAAAGAAGGGGCTACGGGTCTTATTGCTTACGCTGGCGATGCCTATAACTTAAGTCCACTGACGACTGATTCCAGTACGCTTGCCGGCATTATCGAGAATTTGTCACCAGAGCTAATGCCTTTTCAAGGGGCAAACCTGCCTTCCGCAATTGAATTAGCGCTCAACCAGTTCTCTCAAGCAGGTGTGCAACAAGGCGACATCATCGTGTTAGCTGATGACCTTGATGAGTCAGAACTGTCTCGGACGTTGAATTTGGTCGAAGGTAAAAACATTCGCATCTCAGTTCTCGCAGTAGGAACCGCTAATGGCGCTCCCATCGCCCTACCCGATGGTTCTCTTTTAAAAACTGCACAAGGCACAACAGTCGTAGCGAAAACAAATCTGAAGAATTTACAAATACTAGCAAAGAAAACAGGTGGAATTTTTGTTCCTATTCAGCACACCAATCGCGATGTTGAGAACATTTCAGCCTTTACGAACAACGTTGGCAGTCAACTTTCGGCCAAGCAGAGTGAAGAAGTGAGCACTGACTCTCGCTTAAACGGTGGCTTTTGGTTGCTTCCGCTGTTACTTCTGCCTGCAGCTTTACTGTTCCGACGCGGCCTGATTTGGATGTTTGTGGCAACAATAATACCTATGACTTGGACACAACACGCCGAAGCAAATCCGTTCTTAAATGCCGACCAACGAGGAGCGGAACTCTACAAGCAAGGTGAGTATGAACAGGCGCAAAACCTATTTACAAACCCAAGCTGGAAAGGAGCCGCCAGTTACCAAAAAGGTGACTACGAAGCCGCTATCGAAGCATTTTCTCATGACTCCTCTCCTAACGGCCGCTATAACCTTGCCAACTCTCTGGCGCAAAATGGTCAATTAGAAGAAGCAGCAGAGCTTTATAAAAAACTGCTTGAAGAAAAGCCCAACTTTGAAGCAGCAAAGAAAAACTTGTCGGTTGTGGAACAGAAGCTGAAACAGCAACAGCAACAGCAACAGCAACAGCAACAGCAACAGCAACAGCAACAGCAACAGCAACAGCAACAGCAACAGCAACAGCAACAGCAACAGCAACAGCAACAGCAACAGCAACAAAAGTCTCAAAACGGTGAGAAGGAAGAGCAAGGACAACAGTCACAAAATCAGCAAGAATCTGAAAATAAAAAAGAAAAGCAAAAAACAGAGCAACATCGACCAAAACGAGGTGAAAAGCAGGCTCAGGAACAAGGTGAACCAATGCAGGCTCAAGTGCAGCCAAAAAACACGCATCGGAATGATCCTGAATTCCGTCGTCTAGAAGCAGTCGAAAGCGCTCGCGATCCAAGCTTTTTGATTCGTGCACAAATGCAGCTTCAAGCTCAGCAAAAACAACCTCCACAACAATCTCAAAAGGAGTGGTAAGCCCGTGATGAACAAAGGCGTACAACTGATCTTTATTCTTGTGGCCAGCCTATTATCCAGCTTCTCGGTGATGGCACAGACGCTTCAAGCAAGCGTCAATAAAACACAAGTTGCTAAGAATGAAGTGATCAACCTCAGAATCATGGCAGATACTGAGCTCAGCTCAGATGCAATTGACTTTAATGTACTTGAGAACGACTTTTTCTTGGGTCAACCTCGTTATGGGCGCTCCAGCAATAACATTAACGGAAGAAAATCTGTACGTACTGAGTGGAGTATCTCGATTGCGCCGATGAAAGAAGGTGTTCTGACTATTCCGAGCTTTTCCGCAGATGGTATGAGAACGGAGCCAATAAAGCTTCGTGTCACCGCAAGCCAAGCTGAACCCAATCTCGATGACCTATTTAGCTTTAATATCAGTGTCGACAACAGCACGCTGTACCCTCAGCAATCTGCGACATTACGTATGCAGCTTTTGATCAAAGCAGATACCCGCCGTCTTGATAACCCACAAATTGTGCCTCCACAGATTGAAGGCATGAAGCTTGAAGCTATTGGTGGCTTACAGCAGGGACAAAAGATCTTAAATGGATTAGAAGTAGCGGTCATTGAACAGTCGTTTCGCTTAACGGCGAATCAGCCGGGTACTTACACCTTGATAGGTCCTAGACTGACAGGCTCTTACATTTATGGCGACAGCTTGACGGGCTCTACCAAGCTCATGCCAATCAACACCAAAGCTGAGCAAATGCCTATCGAGGTAAAACCAATTCCAAGTGAATTTGAAGGGGAATGGCTTCCAGCTTCAGCGTTAGAAATGACGCAGAGCTGGCAAGACGATCAAGGTAATCCACTGTCGGTTAATGCGCTCAACACTGTCAAACAGGGCTCTTCACTCACTCGAACCATTCAAATTAAAGCTCGCGGAACACAAGCCGAATACCTTCCACGAGTAAGTATTGATTATCCAAGTTCACTGCGGGTCTACCCAGAACAGCCTCAATTCGACAGCGCGAGAGATGGCACCGTTATCATGACAGTGAAGCAAGTCATTATCCCCACTGAGGCTGGGGCATATACCTTGCCGGGATACCATTTGAACTGGTGGGACAGCCAAAATGATGAAGCGAAAAAAGCGACGTTACCAGAGCTACAATTAGAAATAGAGCAAAGTGACACCGGGCTTATCACGTTGCCGGAATCGCCTCTGCCAACACCACCTGAGTCAGCCATCAGTCCCGAACCAAACGGTGGAGTGAGCAGCCTCTGGCAAACCCTGACCTTTGTTTTCGCTGGGCTTTGGGTGGCGACGTTAGGAGTCGCGATTTGGGCATGGAAGAAGCGTCCTATGACGGCGAGTAAAACGGTTTCGAATACCGAGCAACCTCTTTGCGTTGATGCGTTGAAAAAAGTCATCAATGAAGGGGACGCTGCTAAAATTGAACGCTCAGTAAACGAGTATCTAAACACTCACCGAGACAGGTTAAGCTCTGGTGATGTGCAGGCAGTAAAACAAGAACTTGATGCCATGAACCAAGCACGTTTTAGTGCCAATCAACAACCTTGGCATCCAGACTCGCTACTGGCAAAAATTCAAAACCTTGGAAAAGCAAACGTAACGAAAACCGACCACCATCTAGAAAAACTATAAAGCAAAATGGCAGCTCAAGAGAGCTGCCATTTTTCTTGTGCGGCCAAACTCACTTTAGCAGTTTTATCTAAAAATCAACCAAACTGTCTCAGTAACTTTGATGTTATGAGCATCACTTATTCAACAAAAGCTTGATGCTCGTACTCATATCGCCTTACGCAATTTCGACCATGACTCTTCGCTTGATAGAGTGCCTTATCCGACAACTGGTAAAGATGGTCGAAATTAAAGTCTTTGCCTTTCGTTTTGTAGCAAGAATAACCGACTGACACGGTGAGCAGCTCACCTTCTGGGTTGTGTTGGTGTTTGATGCCTTCATCTTCAATGCATTGACGAATACGCTCCGCTCTCTGCTTTACCGCCTCCTGATCGGAGCCGATCATTAGTAACACAAACTCTTCTCCACCAATGCGACAGAAAACCTCGTCTTCACCTTTGGTATGATGATCCAAGATATGACCCACGCGCATTAGTGCGATATCCCCTTCAAGATGGCCATAGTGATTATTAAACAATCCAAAGTGATCAATATCAATCAGGATAAGACCAAAGGACATCGCTTCCTCACACTCTAGCGCGCAATATTTCTGCATCACATGTTCTAACATACGGCGATTGCCAAGACGTGTCAGAGGGTCAAGTTTAGAAAGCACCTCAAGCTGTCGGTTGGCTTCCTCCAACTCTTTGGTTCGGTTCTGTACTTCTAGCTCCAGGTTTTCGTTTAATCCGCGAATCGCCTCTTGCGCTTGAGTGCGCTGCAAAACCTCCGCTAGACTGGAAGCGAACATACGAATCACTTCACGTAGCTGAGAAGTTAGCGGCGCGCGCGTCAATAAGTTATCAACGGCAATAAAAGCGATGGGCCCGCTGCTGTTCGAGGTCAAAACCGTCATCGCAGCCCAGCCAAAACCGACAATATTACAGTCATGATAAATAGGAACGGATTCCTCAAATGCAACTTCACTAGGTACGGCGCGAGCTAAATTGATCAACGAAAAGTCTTGTGTCTCACCAAAGAAATAAGACTCATCCACCACATTGCCTTGAATGTCCGTGCCCCAAGTACCTTGCATGTATGAGCAGTTTTCATCGGTCAAAAACACCGCCATCCGATCAATACCAAGATTTTTGATGGCAAAAGTGACGGCCGATTTACATACATCACTGACGGTTGTACAGCGTGATAGCTCAACCATGCTTGAATGCAACATACGCACGTTCTGCTCTTGGCGCTTTCGAATGTAAATTTGTGAGAAAAGGGAGCCAAACGAGTCCAACATCTGTTTTTGATACGCTGTTATCGGCTTGCGATGAATAAAGTTATCAAGCGCGAACCAACCAAATGGCTCATTGCCATCACGTAGAATCAACATCGCGTTCCACCCCTGCCCAACCACTTTACCTGCCGTGTATATCGGCGCATCTTCCACGATCACTAGGTTGCTCTCAAGGCTTGACAGCGCAGCGATGTATTCCTCACTCAGTTGATGAAGGTCGTACTGCGTGTGGAATTCATCGATCGTAATACCAGACTCATCCGTGCCGTATGTACCGCTGAAACTTCGCTTTTTCATGTCCAGCAGCATCAGTGTGGTGCGGTCAAACCCCAACCGTTGACGTAGCGCTTCGACGGCTTTGTAATACAAATCTTTTAAGGAATCAGGGTTGGAGATCTCGAGAGCAACTTGCTGAACTAACTTCATGTTCTCGATAAAGCGCTCGCGTTGGTTAATTTCATCGACATATTGCGCTTCACGAATGTCTCTGTGTCTCATCTCTTGCGACGCATTTTTCTCGGCGCGAATGCACTGCCAACGCGCCGCTGCAAGCTGCATTGCATCATAGCTTTCTTCATAGATATTGTGTGCCGTGCGAGCATGAACAGACTGAATCAGTAGGTAGGTGCGTTTGATAGGCGTGTTATCGAGCATCATTATGTAACTATCTCCACCTAAATCTTGGGTGTGATTCCAGTTACAAGTATTGATCGCCAGAGGAATGATGCTTTCAGAAGTGT
Organism: Vibrio sp. V43_P6S15P86; assembly: GCF_009904725.1. Classification (NCBI taxonomy): domain Bacteria; kingdom Pseudomonadati; phylum Pseudomonadota; class Gammaproteobacteria; order Vibrionales; family Vibrionaceae; genus Vibrio; species Vibrio sp. V43_P6S15P86. Next base: position 14,645 of record NZ_WXWT01000373.1, on the reverse strand, counting down.
CAAACTGACTTGCCCACTCCCAGAAGCTGTCAGGATAGCTTTGGATTGGGTAAAACTCCCCGCGAGAGAAACTCACAGAATAACGGAGATTGATTGAAGGATCTTCAAAAATGGCTAAGGCTTGAGGGGAGAACAAACTCTCTAAATGATCAAATATCGCCTCCGCTAATAAGCGATGATCCCTCGTTGAAGACACTTTTCTTGTAAAACTTCTTAAACTCACCCTACCAACCTAATCTACTTTTTTATTCTCGATAAAAAACTACTTAGGCCATCATATGCAATCAATACAATCAAATTTGAGCTGTTAAGTCATTCGCAAAATTATCAGACTTAGTTTCACATTCGAGAGCTCTTCAGCACTTTTATAACCGTATTTCACATAAGTTACATGTTCTATAAAAAGGGGGGGGATTTGTGCTTCCTTGCAAGAATTATTGGTATAGGTTGGTGTTATAAATCTGCAGCTTGAAAAGAAAAAGGCCCCTCAAAAAGAGGGGCAAAGTTACCATCGCTTATAGTTATTTAGTTATGCTTGTAAATATGGCGAATTAACCGAAATCACCATTTACGTAGCCTTGAGTACGGTCATCTTGAGGGTTACTGAAGATCACTTGAGTATCGTTATGCTCAACCAGTTCACCCATTAGGAAGAACGCAGTACGGTCAGAGATACGACGCGCCTGTTGCATTGAGTGGGTCACGATAACGATGGTGTAGTTCTTCTTCAGCTCTTCCATCAACTCTTCGATTTTATGTGTCGCAATTGGGTCAAGTGCCGACGTTGGTTCATCCATCAGAATCACATCCGGTTCCATCGCGATCGTACGTGCGATACAAAGACGCTGTTGCTGACCACCCGATAGACCAAATGCGTGTGACTTCAGACGATCTTTCACTTCGTCCCAAAGTGCTGCACCGCGTAGTGAACGCTCTACCACTTCGTCAATGTGTTTCTTGTCTTTGATACCTTGAGCACGTAGGCCGTAAGCCACGTTCTCGTAAATGCTCATCGGGAATGGGTTTGGCTTCTGGAACACCATGCCAACCTTGATGCGAAGATCCGCAACATCAATGTTGCCGTAAATGTCTTCGCCGTCCATCGCCAATTTACCCGTAATTTTCACGCCTTCTATTAGGTCGTTCATGCGGTTCAAACAACGTAGAAGCGTTGATTTACCACAACCTGACGGGCCGATAAGTGCCGTTACTTGGCGAACTGGAATTGGTAGGTTGATCGATTTCAGTGCTTGGTTTTCACCGTAGAATAAGTCTAGGTTTTCAATATCAAATTTGTTCATTTTCTTAATCTCTTAAATCTTGAATTCGTGTCTTTTAACGTGCGTTCTTAATTAGTGTTGTTAGTAAGTTGCGGTGTTAAAACGTCTAGCAATCAGTTTCGTTACCATGTTGATCAGAAGAACAACCACGATAAGCACTGTTGCGGTACCGTAAGCCTGATTCCATTCTTCAACGGTAAACAGTTCGGTAGTCAGTTTGTAAAGGTGAACGGTTAACGTACGACCTGAATCCAATAAAGAATCCGGAATACGTGCAACCATACCTGCTGTCAGGAATACTGGAGCAGACTCACCAATGACACGACCAATACTTAGAATGACCGAGGTTAAGATACCTGGCATTGCACTCGGAAGAATCAAACGCCAGATAGTGTAAATTTTTGAAGCGCCAAGGCCGTAAGAGCCTTCACGATACGTTTGAGGCACTGCCATTAGTGCTTCTTCCGTAGTACGGATGATCACTGGCAGAATAAGAATACTTAGAGTCAGTGCACCCGACAGAATCGAGAAGCCCAGACCAAGAATTGCCACGAAGAACGTCATACCGAATAGACCGAAGATGATCGACGGGATACCCGCCAACGACTCAGTACAGAATCGGATAATTTTTACCAATCGGCTACCGACTTTCGCGTATTCGGTTAAGTAGATTGCCGTCATGATACCCAGTGGCGCCGCTACCGCGATGGATGCGATAACCATGTAGATGGTCGAGACGATCATCGGGAAGATACCGTGCTCTTCACCAGTACGTGTGTAGTTATCAGTAATGAAGTTCCAATCTACGTGTTGTAGACCATTTGATAGGATGTACCAGATAATCCAGAACAAAAAACCTACCGTTAGTGCTGCCGAAATCCAAACCAAAGCGTTAAAGACGTTATCTTTGAACTGGCGAGCTTGTTTTAGTTTTGCGCGATCCATAATAGTCACCTTTAACGAGCGATTACTTCGCTTTTTCTCGGTTTAGGTAAAGAAGTACAGCGTTCAACGACATGATGAAGACCAGAAGTACAACACCAGTGGCGTAAAGAGCGTTGGCGTGAATACCACTTGCGTAAGACATTTCAATCGCGATGTTTGCGGTTAGCGTACGTGCCGAATCTAGGATGCCTTCTGGCATAGCAGGTGCATTACCCATCACCATGATGATCGCCATTGTCTCACCTAGAGCACGGCCAATACCCAAAATCACACCCGTCATGATGCCTGAACGAGCCGCTGGAACGAGCAATTTGAAGATTGTGTATATTTTCGAAGCGCCAAGTGCCAAAGAGCCTTCTTTGTATGCGCGAGGCACAGCTCGAATAGACGTTTCAGATACCGTGATTACGGTCGGTAGAATCATCACACCAAGCACGATGATACCTGCCAAAATCGTGTTACCCGCAGGGACATTAAAGATGTTTTGAATCAGCGGTACGATGATGACCAAACCAAAGAAGCCATAAACCACAGACGGGATACCTGCCAAAAGCTCAACTGCAGGACGAATAATATCCGCAAGACGCTTTGGTGCGATTTCGGCAATAAAGATAGCCGTCAGCACACCAATTGGCACACCGACGATTACCGCACCTGCCGTCGATACAATAGATGCAACAATCATTGTCGCAACACCGTAAAGTGCAGGCGGCAGCCAGTTTTGTCCAAGAACGATGCCCGATACACCAGCTTCTTGGAATGCCGGGATACTTTCTCGAACAATAAAGTAAGCAATAACGGCTAATGAGACGATGCCGATAACGGCACTGGTTAGGAACAAGCCGTGGAAGATACGCTCTTTCCAGTCTACGCGACGTTTCTCGCGCAGGCCGGGCTTGCTGATAGCTTTAGCGTCAGTATTCATAAGCTTTTCACTATTTGTTGCGATGGTCATTTAAAAAATCTCACGGTTCTGGGCGTTTTGCCGGTGAACACTATGGATAGAAAAGGCTCAGCCCTAAATGGTGGGCTGAGCAAACTTAAGAGTCCCGATAGAATTAGTTAACTGAGATGTAACCGTTTTGGTCAACTAGCTTTTGCGCATCTTCAGTTAGCATCCAGTCTAGGAATTTTTGCGTTTCAGCTGATGGCTTGCCTTCTTTGTAAAGCACAAGGAATGGACGAGCTACTTTGTAAGAACCGTTTTTCACGTTAGCTACCGTTGCATCAACGCCGTCGATTGCTAGAGCATTAACAGTGTTGTCTACAGTACCAAGAGAAATGTAGCCGATTGCGTATGGGTTAGATGCAACCATTGTTTTTAGTGCGCCGTTACCGTTTGCAACTTGAGCACGTTGAGAGATAGCTGATACCTTCTTACCAGAAATCTTCATTTTAAGAGACATGATGTCTTCAAATGCGCCACGAGTACCTGAAGCCGTGTCACGAGTAATTGCTACGATTGGCTTGTCTGCACCACCGACTTCTTTCCAGTTTGATACTTCGCCTTTGTAGATTGCAGTCACTTGCTCTGCTGTTAGGCCAGGCAGTTTGTTTTGTGGGTTAACAACCACTGCGATACCATCACGAGCAACCACTTCTTCGATTAGTGTTGATTCTTTTTCAGAGTCTTTTAGATTACGAGAAGACATACCAAGGTCTGCTGAACCATTTTTTGCTGCTTTAACGCCAGCTGAAGAACCAGGGCCTTGAACTTCGATAAATACGTTAGGGTTCTTCTTCATGTACGTTTCAGAGAAAACTTCCATCAGTGGAGTTACGCTGCTAGAACCCACTGCAGAGATAGTTTCTTTAGCAGAAACAGGAGTCACTGCCATTGCGCCTAGAAGTGCGATTGCACCGATTACTGTCTTTTTCATCACAATTTCCTTAAGTGGCTTTATTGCCGTTGTGTTTCACTTGAACGGTGCTCACTTTAGAATTTGAATATGACAGTTGTGTTTCACTTAGTTGAACCCTCTATGACACGTTGTCATTTCTGTATATTAATTCCGCGACTGACCCCTCTACCGTTTTTAGCTTAGCGCTTTTATAAATTGCCGCGCGTTCAAAATGATAACTCCATCGATTTTGGTACATTTCATAACAATTGGATATGAGTAAGTCATTGATTTGACGAATGTGGCAATTAAAATCGAGATGCTTATTTATAAAAAAGATAATAATCAAACCGATAGAGGGTCAATCATGCGTCAATTTCTTAGTACGCTTTCTATTAAACTTCAGGTCTTATTGCCTGTTCTATTCACCGTTGTATTACTCGTCATTGGATTGAGCGTCGGAATCGGCAAGCTCGACCAAGCATTCAATAAGGTTTCCACTTCCACCAACAAGCTGATAATTCATAAAGAGGAACTCAGCGCCATCGTAGACAACACCTACGCCATGCGCATCAAAGCCATTTACAGTCTATTTAGAGCCGAAGATGTCCAATCTCTCAACCAAGAACTGTCTGAACGACAAAACAAAAACCGCGATTTTCTCAACTCCATTGATAGCCTCCCTGGCATTCAAACCGAAGTGAATGCTATGCGTGAAGCTATGAATCGCTATGTTGATTTCACGCGCGTCACCATGACACCTCTGCTCACCACCAAACACTCTTCTGGCTACACCACATCCGATTTCAATCAAAAGTACGAATCTGCGATGGCAGAATATCGATTGGCTGGCGAAGCAATGATCAACGCCATCGACAACCTGTCTAAACAATTGAATCAAATCGTCACCGATGAAGTCGAAACGAATGGCGAACAGCATTCAACCACGCTCACTTACAGCGCGGTCACGCTTGCAGTTATCTTGAGTGCCGCTTCGCTTATTAGTTGGATACTAGCCAGCTATATCGTTGCACCGATTCGTAACCTTCAAGGAACCATGCAAGAAGTCGCGAAAGGAAATCTATTGGTTAAAGCCGAAGCCATCGGAAAAAACGAAGTGTCGCAACTGGCTCAGGATGTAAACCAAACCATCGACAAACTGCGTGAAACCGTGAGTGCATTAGTTCGAATTAGTGAGGATGTGGCATCAGCATCGACCGAGTTAGCGACTGTTATGACTCAAAGCAGCGTTAACTCAGATCAAGAAAAGCAAGAAGTTGAGCAAGTGGCTTCGGCAATCAACCAACTAGAATCGACTGCAGCTGAAGTGTCGACCAATGCACAAGAAGCCGATAGTGCATCAAATCAAGCACGTACGTTAACCTCACAAAGTATAAGCATGTTTGGGGAAAGTACTCGCGCAAGTGAAAAGATGGCGGAACAACTTAACGAAGCCGCTGCCGTCGTGACTTCGCTAAAAGATCAATCAGAACACATTGGTCGCGTGATCGAAGTGATTGAAGGTATTTCTGAGCAAACGAATCTACTTGCACTGAATGCAGCGATTGAAGCTGCACGAGCGGGCGAAAGTGGCAGAGGCTTTGCGGTAGTGGCCGATGAAGTACGTATGCTAGCGGCGCGAACTCAGGAATCGACAAAAGAGATCCAGACCATCATTGAAGAGCTTCAACAGCAATCTGGTCACGCGAATGAAAGCATGCACTCTAGCTTAGCCATGTTGTCAGACAACCAAGCTCTGACACAAGAAGTTAGCCAATCACTTGCTAATATCAGTAATGCTATCGCCGATCTGAACTCAATCAACACTCAAGTTGCAACCGCATCAGAAGAGCAGAAACAGGTCACGGCTGATATCAACAACAACTTAACGAACATCTATGAACTAGTGAGCCAGAACGTAACTGGCATTACGCAATCCGCCGCTGCCGCTCAAGAGCTTTCGGGCTTAGCGGAAAACCAAAAACATCAGCTTAAGCAGTTCCAAGTTTAAACATTCTGCTCAACACGATAAGTGCCAAAGGTTAGAAAAGAAAAAAGCTCCGCACTGGCGGAGCTTTTTATAAAGGCAAAGCTATCAATCTTTATTAACGTAATAAGTATTATTCATCTGTCACTAACAAGAGAGAGCTTTTGAAACTTGAGTCTAATGGATCTCTATTGAAAACCTCACCATTAGTCGTATCAAGAGTAGCAACATGCTTACCATCACCATTAGGTGTGTTACTCCAAATATTACGTCCTAAAATATCGTCCTTGTCTGTCAGTGTATAACCGCTCGCAAAGCCTGTACCATTCATCGCTGGGCTATAGCAAGCTTGCTCCGTTAACGATACCAACTCTTTAATATTTGCTAGTCGCCAATTCTTTTTGCCAGCAAAGTTGTGTAGAGGGTGGTTACCGGACGGATTACGAATTTGTTGGGCCGTAGACAGCGCGAATTGCCATGACATCGTAGCTCGCGTTCCGGTGCATTCTTCGTTTGCTGCATTCCATGTCATACCGACTGGACAGCGCATCCATGTAAGACCTGTTTTTAAGTCAGTTACAGTTCCCTTATCTGAATAAGTGTAACGTGTATTAGGTGCTGTTTTAGCAAACTCAGTCGAACACTCTTGTGCTGCCATTGCTACTTGAGAAGCCAACACAAGAGATAGCGCGGTCATTAGTTTCTTCATCTTATTGTCCCTTAACTGCTACTAGACGGATTGGGAATTGGTAGGAATCATAGGCATCTTCACTTGTACTGCTTGAGCGAATCTCAACGAATGAAGTAGCCCCTCTATCTGCGCCCCGAGAGACAATTGCGGGGAAATAAATCTCACCATCCATGAGCTGTGATGATGTGTCCGTAAACCTAAAACCGTCATGCCAAAACGCACCATACTCTAAATAAGGACTGCCTATCGTTTGCTGTGGGAAGTATTTAACATTGAAACCATACACGTTGTGTGGCGCATATTCCTCGTTCGGAGCGAACAGTGTTTGTTCACCAAAGTCTAATAAGTCATATGTTTCACGGTAAGTAGGCAAGCGCCAACCAGTGATTCCACATAACGATTGTTTGTTTATGTACTCAACATATTGGCTCGTAGTACAAATTTCATCACCAGCGTCTTTACAACCTGCAAGCTCTACATCTTTGCTAAATGGCTTAAATGTTTCAGACTCAAACGCAAATAGGCGATCTTTAAATTGAACCGAGCTCGCATCCGCACTCTTGTTTTCCCAAACAAGACCAGTACGCTCGTCCATAGTACAAGCCCACTCAGTCGCATCTGCAGCTAAAGCAGCACCTTGTGAATCTAGCTTAACGAACTTAAAGCCAGCGCCTGTCGACGTTTGCTTGTCCTCTTTGTCGAAGCCGTATTCCGCATCTTGACCAGGGTAAGCAGCTTGAACCTCAGCAACGTCTGCTGCGCCATCAGCAAAATGAAGAACGGCACCCGTATCGTTGCTGCCAACCGTTTGTTCAGCAACCGCTGCAATTTCTTCAGCAAATGCACTCACTTCCGCTTCAGACAGAAGATCAGAGGCCAACGATTTACCTTGGAAGCTAAGACTTTGAGCAAGCAGCGCTACGCCTTTGGTCATTTGTTGTGGTTGCATCGCAGCTAATAGCGCAACCGTGTTTTGCTCTAGCTTGTCTAGCTCGCTGGCTTCTGCGTTAGACATCACCGAACCATTCAGCGAAACGCCTACACTAGCCAGTTGCGCTTTAACAATCTCTTCAGCTTGAGCAACGGTTTTACCGTCAACCACAAGACCTGCGAGCAATGTTGTTACACCATTTACTGTGTTACCCGTGGCTAAGTTTTGGCCTGGAGCTGCAAGACGCAACGTTTGGTTTGAGCCTTGATCAACTTGAGCAAGAATCGTGCTAGTCAAAATGTTCTTGTCGCTTGACGTCAGGGAGAACTTACCAGCATTATCCGTTTTAGCACTCGGTTCAGTAGTATCACAAACGTAGTTCTGGTTTAAATCGATACATACTGGCGTATCAAGAAGTGTACCTGCAGAAACGATGGTGCCAGCTACATTATAGGTCGGTGTTGACGTGTCACCACCAGAACCACCGCCACAACCAGCTAGGGCTAGTGACATAGCAACGAAAGAATATTGAAACTTCATAAATTTTGTCTTCTTTAGATTTTAATTAACGAGAACGAATCACTCTCACCATTGAAAGCAGGAAAAGTCCTACCAAGGTCCAAAGCGAACCACTGCCACCTGAACCACCACTGCTTTCTTTAGTGGTATCAGCACTACACTGATACTGAGCAAAGTGACTAACACCCCACTCTTTCAACACCCCAGAGTTCCCTGACACGCGGTCAGATACTTCGAGACGCCAAGTACCCCAACTCGGTTGACCGACAAGTGCTTGTAACTCCTCGTCATACTGAGCGGTGAAGTAACCTTTAAATCCATTGGTATTGCTTGATTGATGGCTAAGTAGCACAACCGATTTACCTTGTGGAGACACAAGCGTCACTTGCAGATCCTGCAGTGAGTCATGTTCGATGTTCAGGTAAACCGCAAACGAATCATCAATCGTGCGTGACTTGTCCGATAGCGTCTGAGAGAACAACCTGTCACCCTGCTCCGGCAAAGCGGAGTTCACTGGTTGAGGCTGGATATCGAGCTCTGGCGTACCATTAACCAGCATCACCTTTTCGCTCCACTGGTGAGCCTTTAAACCTTTAGCAAATTGGTAATCCAATAAAATAGAGGAATCGAATTGCGTGCCACATGTCAGACCGCTTGGTAACGCCACCTTCATTGAGGTCGAGTCAGAAAGCGTTTCATCAAAGTCGAAAACGGATGCGTTATTTAGCTGCCATTGCCCTTTGATGCTCGCTTCGCGGCCAGTTTGGCTCAGGCTCACTCCCACGTCTTGACCTTGTGCGATGTATCGAGCGTCATAGCGAACGCGAAGAGGCGCTTTAAGTAAGTTGTGTTTGTTGAAGCTGTCCGTCAGGAATTGGGCATAGTCTTTATTTGGGAACAAAGTGCTTGCGGCAAACACGGTGGACTCCGCCAGATCATGCATTTTCACGCCACGACCAATGCCATACATGCCTTCAAGAACAATGGCGTCAAACTCGCGGAACACGTTATCGGTATCATCACCATATCGTTCAACCGACGCTTTAAGTGCTTGGAACAGTGGCGTTGACCACAGCTCATCGCCTAGTTCACCGCCCACACTAACGTGCGCTGGATACTCTGAGCTCTCGAAGTAACGCGCTCTTTGGTTCCATAAGCTACGAGTTGTTTTGCGTGTTCCGAACATACCGTCCCAGTTGAACACCGTATCTAACTCGAATTCTTGGCCACGGCGAGCTGCATCTAAATACTGTGTTCGGTAGCTCGCGCTGCCCGCCCAGTAATCACCAACACCTTCTCCAATCGCGCCAGTATGGCCATACGCCCAATCAGGAACGATTTGATAGTGAATACCGTGTCCTAGCTCGTGCAAAATCACATCTGCATCTGCAGCATCTGGAGATACTCCGCCAACGCCTAACATCAGCGCACGCGAACCTGTGTAGTAAGAAGAGTTGTCGAGCGCTAAACCACGCCCATCAAAACGAAGCGGTTCGTCAAATAAGTCATAGCTCAAGCTCGATAAGTACTGCAGTGAGCTGTCAAGATGGTAAAACGCCATCAACTGCAAAAAGGCATTGTCGCCAAGTTGAGCGCTTTGCATCGCTTTTACATCCGCAAAAGATTGAACCCCCTCAGGCGGCAAAATACTGCTTGTATCACGCACAGGCTCCGCACCTACCGCAGGTGAAGACAGTAATGCAAGTGCATCCACCTGTTTAACGCGCTCGTTGGCTAGGTAGAACTTGCCACCAGACTGCAAAACTTGAATCTGCTTCTCAACATATTGAAGTGGCTGCGGATAATCCTCTAACGAATTCCAAGCAGAATCAGGCGCAGCTTGTTGTTGCATTGTACGTAAATCAGGCTCAAAGAGTGAGACGGGAACCGTTACTAACTCACCAGAGCTCAATGCTGGCGGCTCGGTCACTTCCAATCGAACAGGCAGTTCCAGTTCTCCGGCAGGCATCGCCTCACCATTACGAATCACCGTATCTTCAAGGCTTTTGAAAATACGCTCAACTTGGCTGTCTTGGTTAGTCGACAGCACAATGGTGCGTTGCGGTTGATACTGCCCATCGACCCACACATCAAAGTTGTAATGATCTCCGAGCTGAGAACGAGTTTGATAGCGAAACTTAAGTTCGCCAGCGCTAGCGTAATTCGCTTGTAAATAGCGCAGCGCTTCAGCTTGGTTCGTAACCGTAATGGCAGCGCTAGGGTAATCCCACTCGGCAGCGTTCGTCACTTGAACGCCTGCTAACGTAAGAGAAAGCGCCAAAAGTTTGAGTTTCATGCAGGGCTCCTACTAAAAGACGTATTTCGCGTTAACCGTAAAGTAACGACCAGGTTCCGTTGAGTAGCGTTTGCTCTCATCTGCTATGCCAGCAACGTCTTGGTAGCGAATGTATTCTTTGTCGAACAGGTTGATGATGGTCGCACTCAAACGAAAATCTTTGGTGATTTGGTAACTTGCCCCCAAATCGAGCGTGTTCCATGCCTCTGTTTGTGCGCATTCGGTTTTTTGTCCAAGTGACGTTTGGCAACTCGGCACACGATCCATCGAGCCAGCCCAGTTCCACGTCGCGAACGCATTAAAGTCTTGCTGCTGATAGTTCAGCCCAACATTGCCCTCGAAAGGTGTGATGCTACGAACGTACTCGCCTTCGGCGTCCTTTCCGTCCACATAACCAAGCTTGGTACTTAGCTTCCAAGACGAAGTGAAAGCGTACGCGGCAGAAAGCTCGGCGCCGTAGGTCTCAACGCCGTGTAAGTTTTGGTATTGCTTGATGTAGTTACCGAAGTTATCTTGCCCTGTGGTAACAACATCAATGAAGTTTTGGAACTTGTTGTAAAACGCAGAAACGTAAAGTTGCGCGCGGCCATTATCGAATTTGTTACCGATTTCAAAGGAGTCCGAAGTTTCAGCCTCTAGGTCCATGTTCGGTGCAATGACAAACGGCGTTAGCGGCACAAAGTCATGGTTTACGAAGCCATACGCTTTGTCGTATTCCGGAGCACGATAACCGTGGTTATAAGATACATAAGCGATGTTATTGGCAAACACTTCACGAGAAATCGATAGGCTTGGAGATACCTCTGAGCTATCCATGTCTTTTAATGGGAAGCCGCCCACTTCACCCTCACCGTCCGGTGTTAGACGGTGCGCATCAAAGCGCAGGCCGCCTGTAATGGTCCATTTATCCAGCTCCACCATGTCTCGAACGTACAGACCAATGTTATAAGCACGAGCAGGAGCGAAAGGTTGTTTGGTCGAAGGCGTTACCCCGTTCCAATCAATCTTGGAATCGCTATCTGTGCGTTCATAATAGTCAGTAGAAAGCTCGATACCGTAAGCCAATTGGTGCTCAGCATTTGCAGCATAAATCGTATTGGTGAAATCACCACGGAAGCCAATTGTTTCGTCAATGAAGGTTTTGTGTTCTAGCTCGCGACGTCTAACAGTCAAACCATTGTGGTCAACTTGTCTCATTAAACGATTCGTGTCTTCCACCACTTCGGTGTGGCGCCAGTAGACCTTTGTATCTAACTCTTCGAACCAAGTTGGATTAATCGGTGTAACCTCTGCACCAATGTAAGCGCTGTACTCTTTTGTCGATTCATCTTCTGCGAAGTCTTCGATATACCATTTGCCATCCTTCTGTATAGATGGCGAACCTTCCAGGCGTTGTTGGTCTTGCCGATAAAGTTCGGCACGCGCTTTGACCATCACTTCATCATTGAGGAAATGATTGATGGCGTATGACGCGCTGTAACCATCCAAATCGCGGTTGTACAAATCTTGGCTGAAGTTACGCGTCTCTTCACCTTGCCAATACGCCGCGTTGACTAAGCTTTCCGTGTCGCCAGAACGAAATGCCAGATTGCTCGCGCCTTTGTATTTATTGCTGATCCCCGTGTACGTGCCCGTGGCATCAACATAAAAGTCACGATCTTTTAAAAACTCGCCCGGCTGTTTGGATTTTAGAATCACAGCGCCACCGATAGCACCAGAACCTAAGACTGAGGAGCTCGCCCCTTTCACTACTTCTAATGATTCCAAATTAGAAAGATCAAACGTATCGCGGCCCACTTTGTCATTGCTGTCATTCGCACCAAAACCGTCTGCTGAGCGAATACCGTCACGAATGATCATAATGCGGTTACCCGTCATGCCTCGAATCGTGATGTTTTGTGGACGACCAGCACCACCCGACACACTTACCCCAGGTTCGTGACGCAGCGCATCATAAAGCTCTGTTTCGCCCTTTTGTTCAATCTCTTCGCTGGTGACAACTGCGACGCTGCCTGCTAGTTCAGACATTGGTTGTTCAATCCGATTCGCCGTCACCACGACCTCTTCCATAGAGAAAACGTCAGATTTGGCGTGCACTGGGCTGGCAGCTAGTACCGAAAGTACTGCCGCTGACACTGGGGTAAGCTTCATTTACTGCTCCGCTTTAGATGTTTTAATTAGTGATAAAAGAAAGGCATATTCTTTTGCTTGTTGTTCTTGCGCTTGTCGTGGGTCCATTTGGTGGCCCGAATTAAAATCGGTCTGCAACAAGTACGGCCCGTCGCGCTCACTTAGCGCGGAAACCTTGGCGAGATACTTGGCGCCTTCCCAATAAGGCACGCGCTGGTCGATCAAACCGACTTGAACCAGCATAGGTGGGTAAGCGTCTTTATGAATGTTGAGAATTGGATCGTACGCTTTCATTAGCGCCAGTTGCTCAGATTTGGTTGGGTTACCCCATTCGCCATACTGCTGTGTGGTCAGCGGAAGTGAGGTATCCGACATGCTTGCTACCACATCAACAAAAGGTACTTTAAGCACGACACCTGAAAACAATTTAGGGTCTTGATTAACCGCTCCTGCGACCAACGTGCCACCAGCACTTGAGCCGATGGCAAAAACCTCTCTATTGCCACGTTCGAATGTTTGCAGCGCCTTAGCCGCCGCGACAAAATCACCAATAGAATTGGCTTTTCGTACACCACGGCCTTGCTCGTGCCACTCATCGCCAAAATACCCACCGCCGCGAACATGGGCGATAGCGTAAATCACACCTTGGTCGAGTAAACTGATAACCTGAGGCATAAAGTACGGTTTCATCGTAAAACCATACGCGCCGTAACCGTAAATCATCACAGGAGATTGTGGGTGCAATTTGTCTTTGCGATACGCCAAAGAGACAGGGACAGAAACGCCGTCGTGCTTAATAAAAATACGTTGGGATACATAACGCTGACTATCAAAGTCTTGGTAAGCATCTTGAGAGTACAAGGATTTATTCAGCGTTTTTACATCGAACTCTTCCCACTGAGGAGGCGTAGTCATCGACATGCTTCGGATACGAATCTTGTTTGATTCAAAATCGCCCAACGTGCTTAGCCAAGCGACATTACCATCGTGTTCCAATGGCAGTATCACTTTTTCCTGCCCTTGGTAAGAATACACCGTCAATGTCGACAAGTTGTTTGGCTTACTAAGTGCCACAACTCCTGCATCATAAAGGTAGAACTGTTCAAGCGGCTCACGAGGATTGGTAAAGCGTTGCCATGTTGCGCCAAGCGGTGCGAGTTCGGCTTGGTAAAGGGCGAACTTTCCTTCCAGGTTGCTTTTAAGATAAATGTAACCTTTCGCCACATCCGCGTAATATTCCACACCCACTTCAGGCTTTCGCAATGAATCTGAGACAGTGCCCGTTTCTAGGTCGACAAGCTTCTGCTCTGTTGTTGACTCGTTGTTGCTTTGCAGCACAGCATAACGGCTATCTGCCGCACGATAGAAAGAAAGTAACCAATCTGACTTGGGTTCATTCCATAGGACTGTTTTTGCCAAAGATTCAGTGGAGATACGTAAGATCTGATTAGGTCGCTGGGTACGCTTTTCTTTTGCAACGAGGAATACCACTTTTCCGTTAGGTGACAACAATACGCCACTATCGACGTGCGTCGCCAGTTCCGTAGATTGACCGGAGAGTAAATCAACAACCACGGCGCGATATTGTTCGCTGCCGTCGATATCTTCCGTGAAAAGTAGCGTGTCACCATTCACTTGCCATTGACCAAGTTGGTAGTATTGATGCGCAGATTGTCGTTCATCGAAATCGAACACCACGTTTTCTGGTGCATGTTGACTCGCACGGGATAATAGTAAGTAACGACCATCGCGACGCGTTAGCGTCCACTCTCTTCCACTCATGATCGACCATGGCTTATCACCTTTGTCTGCCACCATGGTACCCCACTGCGTGAGTAGGTTTTTTGTCAACGTCTGATAACTTTTTTGGTGCTGTTCAGTTTTGTGGTTTTGTTCTGTTAGGTAGGTAAGAACTCGCTCATCTTTACGAGCATCATCTCGAAGCCAGTTGAAATCATCAGCAGCAAAGCCAGAACTAGAGGTAATTATGAGCCCTAAAAAAACATGAGTAAATTTCATATAGAG
>NZ_WXWT01000472.1:0-6296 GCF_009904725.1 Vibrio sp. V43_P6S15P86 | reverse complement strand
CCTATAGGAAATTTTTGGTTGATTGTTCCCGCAGCAGGCGCTATGTTACCAACTTGTTAGATGTAGAGATGCATATTTCCGTAAGAGATTGGTAAAGGAAACACGCAATCCGACGGAGTTTTTGCCCACATTTAGGGCCGGATGTTCACTCTGTTCTGCTATGCAGTTCAGCTGTTTTGAGGACAAATGAACCACAACCGCAAATCATAATTCATCTATTGCGGGTTCATTTTAAGATTTGGAAGGTCAACTACCATGAATAAGAGTTACCCTAACCACAGCTTGGAAAACTTTTTCTCTACCAACCTCTCTGCGACAGATGATGCTGTCTTTGCTGGAATTCAGGCGGAATCCGCTCGCCAAAACGAACAAATCGAACTTATCGCTTCTGAGAACATTGTTTCTAAAGCGGTAATGCAAGCTCAAGGCACATGCCTAACAAACAAATACGCTGAAGGTTATCCAGGTCGTCGTTACTACGGTGGTTGTGAGCACGTAGATACAGTGGAAGCCATTGCCATCGAACGTGCGAAAAAACTTTTTAATTGCGAATACGCAAACGTTCAACCTCACTCAGGCGCTCAAGCAAATGGTGCGGTGAAACTGGCTCTTCTTCAACCAGGCGACACCATTCTTGGCATGTCTTTGGACGCTGGTGGCCACCTAACGCACGGTGCACGCCCAGCACTTTCTGGTAAATGGTTTAACGCAGTTCAATACGGCGTTGATCGCGAAACACTGGAAATCAACTACGACGACGTTCGTGCACTTGCAGTAGAACACAAACCAAAGATGATCATCGCAGGTGGCAGTGCTATTCCACGCGTTATCGATTTTGCTAAGTTCCGTGAAATCGCTGACGAAGTTGGCGCAATTCTTATGGTCGATATGGCGCACATTGCTGGCCTTATCGCAACAGGTGCACACCCTAGCCCATTGCCACATGCGCATGTTGTGACAACCACAACACACAAAACATTGCGTGGCCCTCGCGGCGGTATGATTCTTACTAACCACGAAGACATCATTAAGAAAATCAACTCCGCCGTATTCCCTGGCCTACAAGGCGGCCCACTGATGCACGTTATCGCAGCAAAAGCGGTTGCATTTGGAGAAGCGCTTGGCCCTGAATTTAAAACTTATATTGATTCGGTGATCAATAACGCAAAAGTCCTAGCGGAAGTATTGCAAACTCGCGGTTGCGACATCGTAACTGGTGGCACAGACACGAACCTAATGCTGGTTGACCTTCGCCCTAAAGGCTTGAAAGGCAACAAAGCAGAAGAAGCTCTAGAACGTGCTGGGATCACATGTAACAAAAATGGCATCCCATTCGATACAGAGAAGCCTATGATTACATCGGGCATCCGTTTAGGAACGCCTGCGGGTACAAGCCGCGGCTTTGGCGCTGAAGAATTCAAACTCATCGGTAATTGGATAGGTGACGTGCTGGATGGTTTGGTGAACAACCCAGAAGGTGACGCAGACGTTGAAAAACGCGTTCGCAAAGAAGTAAAAGAACTTTGCAGTCGCTTCCCTCTTTACCAATAAACGATTTTTTAAAAATCACAATAATTCCTGACAAGTTATTTGGAGATTAAGCAATGGACAAAACACTGAAGTTTACAGATAGCCACGAGTGGGTACGTGACAACGGTGACGGCACAGTAACACTTGGTATTTCTGAGCATGCGCAAGAAATGTTGGGTGACGTAGTATTCGTTGACCTACCAGACGTAGAAGACGAAGTAGAAGCAGGTGAAAGCTTCTCTTTGGTTGAGTCTGTAAAAGCAGCATCAGATATCTACTCTCCTGTTACCGGTGAAATCGTAGAAATCAACGAAGAACTAGAAGACAGCCCTGAGCTAATCAACGAAGAACCGTACGAAGGTGGTTGGATTGTGAAAGTGAAGCTTTCAAACCCATCTGAGTTGGATGACTTAAAAGACGCGGAAGAATACCTAAACTCTATCGAAGAAGAGTAATTAGGATGTGACGAAAGCTGTTCCCTAGCCTGTTTAGAGAGCAGCTTTTTTTCTAGGTTCGGACGTATAATTAAATGTGTCACTAACGACCATTTCCGTTACCCGAGCCAAGGAGTAGGTAAAGGACAATGACTGAATTACTTCAAAGCCTCAGCACACAAAATGAGTTCGTTGGACGCCACAACGGACCAAGCAAATCAGACCAACAAAAAATGTTGGATGCCATCAACGCGGTAAGCCTTGACGCCCTCATCGAAGAAACCGTGCCTGCACAAATTCGCCTAGAACAACCAATGACGTTGGCAGAAGCGAAAAGCGAAGCAGACATGCTAGTGACGATGAAGCAGTTTGCTAAACAAAACCAAATTAAACGTACATTCATTGGCCAGGGCTACTACAACACGTTTACTCCAAACGTCATTCTACGTAACGTGCTAGAAAACCCTGGCTGGTATACCGCTTACACACCTTACCAACCTGAAATTTCTCAAGGTCGCTTGGAAGCCCTTTTAAACTTCCAACAAATGATCATCGACCTAACTGGTATGGAAATCGCGAACGCCTCATTGCTAGACGAAGCAACAGCGGCAGCAGAAGCAATGACTCTGTGTAAGCGCGCAGGTAAGAGCAAGAGCAACGTATTCTTTGTGGCTGACGATGTTCACCCACAAACGCTAGAAGTAGTAAAAACTCGTGCAAAATTCATCGGCTTTGAAGTTCTGGTTGGTTCGCTAGAATCCCTACCAGAGCAAGACGTGTTCGGCGCATTAGTTCAATACCCAAGCACAACAGGTGAAGTTCGTGACCTAACGGACATCATCGCAAAAGCGCAAGCAAACAAAACGCTTGTCACTGTTGCGACTGACCTGCTTGCTTCTACCCTATTGAAACCTGCTGGTGAAATGGGCGCAGACGTAGCAATTGGCTCTGCACAACGTTTCGGCGTTCCTATGGGTTACGGCGGTCCACACGCGGCATTCATGGCAACGCGTGACAAACACAAGCGTACCATGCCAGGTCGTGTTATCGGTGTTTCTATCGATACTAACGGTAACCAAGCACTGCGCATGGCAATGCAAACTCGTGAGCAGCATATCCGCCGCGAAAAAGCGACATCGAACATCTGTACCGCTCAAGCATTGCTAGCGAACATGGCGTCTTTTTACGCGGTTTACCACGGCGCAGAAGGTCTACGCACTATTGCTCGCCGTACACACCATATGACTGCGATTATCGCCGCTGGCCTAACCAAAGGCGGCTTTGAACTTGCTCATAACAGCTTCTTCGATACCATCACCATCAACACAGGTTCAAAAACAGAAGAGCTTTACGCAAAAGCACTTTCAGCAGACATCAACCTACGTCTACTACCTGGCAAGCTAGGTATTAGCTGTGACGAAACAACCACGGTCGCTGATGTAGAAGCACTATTTGCAGTCTTTGGTGTAAAAGAAGACGTAGCAGCACTATCGACGGAAATCGCAGGCAACGAGTTTGCGGCAATTCCAGAAGCGCTACGCCGCACAACAGAATACCTGACTCACCCTGTATTCAATACGCACCATAGCGAAACGCAAATGATGCGTTACCTGAAACAGCTAGAGAACAAAGACTTCTCGCTAACGCATGGCATGATCCCACTAGGCAGCTGTACGATGAAGCTGAACGCAGCAGCAGAGATGATCCCAATCACTTGGCCTGAGTTTGGTTCTATCCACCCATTCGCGCCAGCAGAACAAGCGGCGGGCTATGCAGCACTAGCGAAAGATCTAAAAGAGAAGCTTTGTGAGATCACAGGCTACGACGCATTCTCACTTCAGCCAAACTCTGGTGCATCTGGTGAGTATGCAGGTCTTATCGCGATTCAACGCTACCACGAAAGCCGTGGCGAAGGTCACCGCAACGTATGTTTGATCCCGAGCTCTGCTCACGGTACAAACCCTGCAACGGCGTCTATGGTGTCAATGAAAGTTGTGGTTGTTAAGTGTGATGAAGAAGGCAACATCGACATCGATGACCTAGCAGCAAAAATCGAGAAGCACAAAGACAACCTATCAAGCATTATGATCACTTACCCTTCTACGCACGGCGTTTACGAAGAGAAAGTGAAAGAAGTGTGTGAAATGGTTCATGCCGCTGGCGGTCAGGTTTACCTAGACGGCGCTAATATGAACGCGCAGGTTGGTCTAACATCACCAGGCTTTATTGGTTCAGACGTTTCTCACCTAAACCTACACAAAACCTTCTGCATCCCGCACGGTGGTGGAGGTCCGGGTATGGGTCCTATCGGTGTGAAATCTCACCTAGCGCCTTTCCTACCAGGCCATATTGAAGACGGCGTAGAAGGCGAAGATTTTGCAGTATCAGCAGCAGATATGGGTAGCGCTTCTATCCTACCGATCTCTTGGGCTTACATCGCAATGATGGGCGAAGCAGGCCTAACAGATGCAACAAAAGTAGCAATTCTGAACGCAAACTACGTGATGGAAACACTTCGCCAACACTACCCTGTTCTTTACCGAGGCAAAAATGGCCGCGTAGCACACGAATGTATTATCGACATTCGTCCACTGAAAGAAGAAACAGGCATCAGCGAAGAAGACATTGCGAAGCGTCTAATGGACTACGGTTTCCACGCACCAACTATGTCGTTCCCTGTGGCGGGCACGCTAATGGTTGAGCCAACGGAATCGGAGGATCTAGAAGAGCTAGACCGCTTCTGTGATGCGATGATCGCTATCCGCGAAGAAATGGAAAAAGTGAAAAACGGTGAATGGCCACTAGAGAACAACCCTCTCGTTAATGCGCCACACACGCAAGTTGACCTTTCTGCTGAAGAATGGGATCGCCCATACTCACGCGAACTTGGCTGCTTCCCTTCTAAAGCAACCAAATCTTGGAAGTACTGGCCAACGGTAAACCGCGTAGATAACGTATACGGCGACCGTAACCTAATCTGCTCGTGCCCAAGCATCGATAATTACGAAGATTAATTTTTGTAGTCTCTAAATCGACAAAGGCGAACCGTTTGGTTCGCCTTTTTGTTGGATGAGACTTTTGTAACTCAGCTTTTGGATAGATCCGTGTTACGACTTCTAGTCGATGTCGGACTTTCGGATAGATTTCGCTTTGGCAAAAACGAAGACGTAACCAGAAAATTTTTCAGTCCACATCAAAAACATCGGCAATCCTTGTCCGGATTTTAAAATTAAGTCACTTGAGGACTCGGAGATTCGAAAGAAGTTTAGCTCTTCCTTTCTAAACTTGCACCAGACAGCCGCTAACCAAACTTACTAAAAGTGATTGGCGGCTCTAGTTGCTATTATAAATTGTCAATAAAACCGACCGGCAAGCCATTTGCTCTTTCTGAACTATATTGTGCAACGATAAAACCTGACAAATCACTGACTATATGATCGGGGACATCATTATCTACCAGAATAACCTGACTAACTTTATCTCTGTTCTCAAATTTTTCCGTTAGCCCAATGATGAATTCATAGATGTTCTTATACTTCATTGGATCAGACACTGCCTCTATCTCGTCTTCCACTTTCTCATCAGAGCTGATTGCATAATTCTGCTCCTTCGTTTTACCAAGGTACTTACCTACGGTATCTATCATGAGAAAAGAAGGGTAATTTATATTCGACTCCAAAGATGCCTCTAATAGCGAGCACAAATACCCTATACTTACGATTGTCCTTAAGCCACCTGACGTGAGATTTGAATATTCTATACCTCTGACCTTTGCAGAAAAACTAACTGGGTCAAAGGAAATATCACGTGGTGATTTGATTTTTACAAACTTCAGATAATTGTCGAGATAGTCTCCAAGATCACTCAACACCTCAACCATGGAAGGTGCTGTTTTCTTCAAGTTATCAATTTCTTCTTGTAATTTACCGATTCTAATTTCTAAAGACTTAATATTTGTTGAAAGGTGCTTGTGCTGATTTCTAACTTTAAGCCTGTTAACTATATCCTTTCGTTTTTGCTTCAGTTCGCCTAGCTGTAGAGTATACATATCTCTCTCAGCCAAATATGGACTTGTTAGCTCCTTTGTGTTCTTTTCTTGCAATATCAATGCTTCACTTTCAACATCATCAAGCATCTTTAGTTCAGAGTTAGTGTTATCCAATTCTTGCCTAGCCTGCGAAACAATAGATTCAGTATCCCTTATTCTCCGCTTTAACAAGTTTATCTCGTGAGAAATCTTATCTTTCTCATCAATCGTGAACCGTTCTTTAACAATACTTACATCTAATGTATTATCACAAATGGGACATAATTCGACTTCTTCATTTATCG
>NZ_WXWT01000473.1:0-6370 GCF_009904725.1 Vibrio sp. V43_P6S15P86 | reverse complement strand
CTGGTAAATAAAAAGAGGTCTTGCGAGAAAGGAAATTGCTGACGAAGTGCATCGCCAGCAATGATATAGCGGGCTTATTTGACTATTCGCATGGCGGTGCCATATGAATGACGGCCAAGCCACCTAAGGAAGTTTCACGGTATTTTTTGTTCATATCTTTACCAGTTTGATACATGGTTTCGATAACTTTATCTAATGAAATAAGGCATTTGCTCGTGCGCTTTAATGCCATACGTGAGGCATTAATGGCTTTCATTGCGCCCATGGCATTTCTTTCAATGCAAGGCACTTGAACCAAGCCGCCGATCGGGTCACAAGTCATTCCTAATGAATGCTCCATCGCAATTTCCGCAGCAATACAAATCTGCTCGTTACTGCCGCCTCTGAGTGCCGTTAAACCAGCGGCTGCCATGGATGAAGATACCCCGACCTCTCCCTGACAACCCACTTCGGCGCCGGAAATTGACGCGTTAGTTTTGTATAAGATGCCGATAGCGCCAGCGACTGCAAGAAAATCTTTCAGCTGTTTAATATCAAGCTCTTTGATGAAGCGATGGTAGTACATCAATACCGCCGGAATCACCCCCGCAGCGCCATTAGTTGGAGAAGTAACGACTTGTCCGCCAGCTGCATTTTCTTCGCTAACCGCAAAGGCAAAGAGGTTAATCCAATCCATGATCTCCATTGGATCATTCTCAACTACAGCGTTGGCTTCGAGCTTCTTCAAAAGGTTTGGTGCACGACGAGTGACATTGAGACCACCTTCTAAAATCCCTTCCGTATCGAAGCCACGTTGCATGCAGAGCGACATCACTTTCCAAATTTGCTCTGCTCTTTGGTTAATTTCTTCGTCTGAGCGAAATGCGAGTTCGTTTTGGAGGATCATGCCTCCCAAGCTGAAACCGTTCGTCTCGGCTTTTTCCAGCATCTCATCTGCGGATGTAAACGGAAATGGTACTGCGACCTCATCTTGTTGCGTGCCGTTCTCTAGTTCGTCGGCGGTGGCGATGAATCCGCCCCCAATGGAGTAATAAATTTCAAACGCTACTTGATCTCCAGCAGCGTCTAATGCCGTAATCGTCATGCCATTTTCATGCAAGGGAAGGTTGTCGCTATGAAAGACGATGTCATGGTCGTAGCTAAACTCAATCTGGTGTGTACCGGCGAGCATGAGCGTATTATTGTCTATGGTATTTTGTAGCGCACTTTTGGCACTGCTCATT
Organism: Vibrio sp. V43_P6S15P86; assembly: GCF_009904725.1. Lineage (NCBI taxonomy): Bacteria > Pseudomonadati > Pseudomonadota > Gammaproteobacteria > Vibrionales > Vibrionaceae > Vibrio > Vibrio sp. V43_P6S15P86. The sequence goes on along the minus strand of NZ_WXWT01000473.1, from coordinate 5,147 downwards.
TTGATGGTATCGGGTTTATTTCCCATCAAACCAAGGACAGTGGCTCGGTCTGTGTGGTGCCCTCTACCAGTGAGCGATAATGAGCCATAAAGGTCCACTTGCACCCGATGCACTTTCGCCATAGAGTCGCTAACTAGTTGAGTGAAATGGAATCCGGCAAGCATAGGACCATTAGTGTGGGAGCTAGAAGGCCCGACACCAATCTTAAATATATCGAAAATCGACAGCATAATTGACTTCCTTTAGCAGTGAACCTTTATAAAGGTCTCTAGAACAGAGTTGTTAACTAGATGTTAAAGCCTGTAGGCCGGGAGTGAAAGAAGATTTTTGTAACACTGCCAACTAAGCGCGAGATTTTGAAATGAAGTTAGACAATGTGGTCATTGTTTTAGGTAAACGCCTCGTCAATAGCAGATTGACCGTTGAAGGGGTAACAAGAGTCGAAGCCTTATCTAATACGATTGCGTCATTGCCGACAGAGCGAACGGCGATTATTTTTTGTGGTGGATTAACGCAAGGTCAACGCATTTCTGAAGCAGATGCAATGTACAGTTATTTTAAATCTCTAAATGCGGTCGCTGTGCATCCGTTCCCTGAACATCAAGTACTTTTAGAAAATCGCTCTTTGAATACGTTTCAGAACATGCGTTACGCTTCTCGTGTTTTGTGTGATAATGGTTTGTTCCAGTTATGGTCAGCGCGTCCGGTTGAGGTCACCTTGTTGTCGAATGACTACCACCTTGAGCGAATCATAGAAATCCAAACCTTGATGGATGAGCAGGGATTATTACGAGTACTAAAATCTGAGTGCGCATCCATGGGCGTTACTCTCAACTTACCATTAGATATCAACAAACATATCAGCGTACCATACCCACATAAAGGGCCTATGGCAGCGGCATTTTTATTACTGGATGAACTCACGACTTACCGAGTTTATTTAGAAGGGGTCAAGCAGGGAGCATTTTTACGAGACTTATCGGTTGTCCGAAAGAAGCCGCTTATGATCGCGAGACATGCCATTCAGCAATTGCTCGCTTTACCACTCGATAAAGATAGTTTGCAACAGATTGAAGACATGAAAAAGGCCGTCGAAATGACTGCCTTGGATGAATCTGTAGGAGCTGCGGAACAAGCGTTAAGGATCGTTCATCCGATATTAACTGCATTGAACCGCCGCTTGGATCCTGAGTCTATTCATTAAGTTCGCGTTTTGTACGGACTGCGCTCAATGCGATCAAACAGTAGCAAAGGAGTTCCATGCCTTCTTCCGAAATATTTTTAACATCACGGATGTAGTTCTCGTCCATCACTTGTTGCCAAAAACTGCCCATGCCATACAAGCGAGAGAAGACCAACAATAGCATCACGGCACCAATTAACAGTTTCATGTGGGGCACCGTTAAGATGGTCGCCATTTCGTTCATGGTACCTTTACCACCTTGGTAAGCTTTGGAGCAAGCCAGTGCGGTTACAGCGAGCGCAGGGAAAACCCAAGAACCATGACGAATCATGTCTGTCCAATAGTCTGTTTCACGAATAATGAGCACCGCGAAAAAGCCGGCAATCAAAATGGCCGCATGCTTTAGCTGAGGCTGTTGTTTAGATAGGCTAAAAAATGACCATGATGCAATCGCGAGCATCACAAGCTGGAGTGTTTCTGTTATGGAAAGCTCACCAAGGCTTGAACCCAACACGACATAATCAAGGCGAAGACTGAGGTTAACGAGAATACTGATAGCGACAATCATCAATGCGCTTAAACTCGATTTATAAATGATGCGCTTTGACTCTTCAGTAACAACGTTGCTTGGGGCTGACTCGGCTTCTTTTACTATTTGTGTTTTCATCTTGCTCACCTGTTCCAGAAAATGTGGAAGAAATGTGAATTAGTGTGATCTGTGTTTGGGATTTTATTGTCCAAGTGGAAAGTTATGTCAGAGGAATGTCAAGAATAGAACACTGTTCGATATAGTATCGATGTGCGGTAAAGTCAGAGGTATGTAAAAATGAAGTGAGAAAGTTTTGATAAATCAAATAAAAAGGAGCCTAAAGGCTCCTAAGTGATAGAGGGAATCTGACGTGTCGACAAAAAAATTTAGTAGTCGCCACTCTCACTTTCTTTATGATTGTCGCGATAGTATTCCCATTGCTCGACACGATTATCGTCAGACAGCACGCAGTAAGTCACACGTTCGCCATTTTCCGAAACGGTATCCAACTCACCACCTTGCTGAACACAGTAAACGGCTGCAGGATTTGCGACGGAGGTATACTCAGTCGAGCGAGTGGCACCTTCGTAAGTTGAACAACCAGCCAGTACCAACGTTGCAGCCATAGCCATCATTAAATTTGTCTTTTTCATTCTTTATCTCCGCATGGGGTGGGCGAGTATTGTATTGATTATAGGCAACTTTCAGAGATTATTGTCTTATCGATGTTAAAAGTAAGAGGGACGTATAAGAATTTAGATATTCTCATCTTTTACTGGTTATCACGTCACACTTCTATTTGTTGCGGATTGTTACGAAGGTTAGAACCGTTGCGTTCAAACCAATGTCTTGAACGCATTTGGACCGACAACGATGATTTAAAGCGTGAAGTTCGGTAATATGCGCGCAAAACATGACAGTGGTATTTTCGATGAGACACTTAAAATCGACCGTTCATCCGGACATTGAGCACTTGGACGACAAAATTATTTTCCAGCGCAATGCGGCACGCGCCATCGTACTAGATGGTGAAGATGTGTTATTGCTCTATACAGAGCGTTACCATGACTACACTTTGCCAGGTGGTGGTATTGATGATGGTGAAGATGTGATTGCTGGACTAGTTCGTGAACTAGAAGAGGAAACCGGCGCGCAGAATATCCATGGTATTAAGCCTTTCGGAATCTTTGAGGAGTTTCGTCCTTGGTACAAAGACGACGCTGACGTAATGCACATGGTGTCGTATTGCTATACATGTAAAATCGATCGTGAGTTAGGCGAAACGGCTTATGAAGACTATGAAGTTAAAAATGGAATGCGTCCAGTATGGATGAACATCCACGAAGCGATAGCGCACAATGAAAAGACCATGGCAGAAAGCCCAAAAAAAGGCATGAGCATCGAGCGCGAAACGTTTTTGCTTCAGTTGATTTCTAAAGAATTACTATAAATAACTTAGCTCGCCTCATAGTGACTTACCCACTCGTTGCTCTGTTGATAGGTCAGCTTTTAAATCGATAAAAAAAGTCCGGACTCCCCCCCGGAACCCGGACTTATTCCAGACGCGCAAGCGAAGCGTCATCTTGATATTTTAAATTTGTTTCGAACTATGAAAACAATAGCTGTTTTACATTTAGTGTGTAAATAATTATTAGGTCCAACCATTGGTTTTCATGTTTTTTGCAAACGCAATGTGACGCATATCTACCCAATTGGCAAGCGCAATTTGGGTACCTTTTAATAAACCACTACTCTTTCTTATCTTTGAGATACCTTACCTCAACTTTTTTGCACACGTTTGCATAGAGATCACGAGTTTTCAAATTTGCCGAACACGATCTTGTAATTTTACGTTTTTCTGACATTGGATTTTGTCGTGATTTTTATCACAAATTGACCAACGGAGGTAGTGGACTAAAGTCGATCAGCGGTTGCGAAACCATCGGAGCATCTGAAGTAAATAAGAGAAAAGGTTGAAATGATGAGGATTGTAACTGACCGATATCTATCAACTTTTCCAGAGCGAAGAATCGACTAACGTATTGGCGAGTCTCTTTAGGTAGTGTGAGTTTCTGGAAGTCGTTACTGCCTGCTCGCTGAATAGCGCGTGCGACACGCCCTTCGCCTGCATTGTAGGCCGCTAATGTCAGCGCCATGTTTTGATCGAATTTGTTGTATAAAAACGTCAGATACTTGAGTGCTGCAGCTGTGCTTGCTTCTGTGTCAAAGCGATCGTCTTGTTTTGTATCTACAGTCAACCCGAATCGTTGAGCTGTTGCTGGTATCAGTTGCCAAAGTCCGGCGGCGTTGGCATGAGAAACGGCTTTGGGGTTGTAAGAGGATTCCAACATTGGCACTAAGGCTAGACTCTTTGGTAAAGAGTGGCTTTGCAGTTGTTTGAAAATGTGATGAATCACCGGACTGGATGAATCGAGACGCTTGGCAATTTGTGGCTTGTATGGGGCTAAAACTTGATATTGCGTTTGAATATCAGCTGAGCTTGGTTTCGCCTGGCAGGTGATTGAAAGGCAGGATAGTAAGGCGATAAAAATAAAAAGGCCTACAGTACTCAGCCGAGATGGCGACTGAATCTGTAGGCAAGACGAACATCGTTTAGAACGATTTATCTTCATAAGTGTGTTGCACAGGTTGTTTGAGTTGACTGACCAACTCATGGAACGCCGCAGAGCTGTGGCCATTGCTCTGATTGTATTGTTGGCACTGACTTACCAACGTTTCCAATAGCGCCCATTGTTTTCTAGCTTGCATACCTATTTGGGCAGGCAAAGCATTGAAAATTCGTTTTACGCTGGCGTCATTACACGCTAACCCCAGCGCTCGCATACACTGGCTTCTATCACTGGCTGAGCGGCTAAGTTTATTGAGTATTGGCATTTGTTTCTGAACATTATTGCTCAGTGCCTCACCATCAAACTTTAAGTACAACGTTTTTTGCTGTTGAAGCAAAGGGATAAGTTGTTGATAGAGCTTGATATCCTCAGGTATTGAGCGAATAAATTGTTGAATTCGCTGCGATACTGTGCTTGCCATGATCTCTTCCTAGTGTGTTATTACTCGTGACCTGTATGGAATTGCATGATCGCCTTTGATAGTGCTTTTGTATCTAGGCTAAGTTCGCCACGCGCTAATGCGTTACGTACTTGTTCTACTTTTTCCATATCAACATCAGGTAGTGATGCCATTTCAGCTTGAGCGCGATCTATCGCTACGGTATTCGCTTGAAATGCAGGCTCGTGTACTTTGCTCTGTTCGACGATGTCGACAGGCTGTTTGCTTGCTTGCTGTAATTTTGTTTGTGGGACATGACCGCCCGCGACTTTGTCGATTTTCATGCTGTGGTCCTCATCATCATGTTCTAAATTAAGTAGGCGGTTAGGATGTGATAAACATTAAATATTTTTTTTGTACTCGAAA
>NZ_WXWT01000428.1:0-6386 GCF_009904725.1 Vibrio sp. V43_P6S15P86 | reverse complement strand
ATTTAATTACAAGTGCCCTGTTTTTAGGCACTAAATATTGATGACGCTCAATTGCATTGCGCTGACAAACTGACTAGGATACACGCCCTTCCTGAGTGAACTATCAGAAACTTGATCGAGGAATTTATTCAAATTTCTCAACACTTCGTGAGCACTCACAACAATTGCACTCACTTTATAGATTTAAGGATCAACAGATCCGTTAATACAAATTCGACAGCGCAATAGAGTGCTGACTAGAACAACCATGACGCGATGTCACATGAGTGACTATTTTCGTGGTTTTGTGCTGGAAGTTATTTATTACATCAAGGCTGGTTAAAAGGATGAGCCCCTTGAACGCATTTACTGGAGGACAAGAAATGCCAAAAGGTCTAATGCTGACTGACTTAGCCATCGCTGGCTTACTATTAATTGCAGCAAAAGTAATTCGTGTACATATGCCTTTACTACAACGCATGTACATTCCATCTGCTGTATTGGCTGGGTTATTTGGTCTTATTTTTGGCCCAGCTCTGCTTAACGTATTACCTTGGACAGATACCTTTACCGCAAACGCAAGCCTCTTAACTGCTGCACTTTTTTCTGCGTTGGGTTTAGCAACAGATGTCCCGTCACCAAAAGTGGTTGCTCAACGAGCAGGCTCATTGTGGGCGTTTAACCAAATTGCATCCGTGTCGCAATGGCTGTTTGCAGCAATGTTTGGTTTAGTACTTACCACCTTCTTTTGGCCTGAGATTAATCCTGGGTTTGGCGTAACCATGTCCGCTGGATTCATGGGCGGACATGGTTCAGCATCTGTAGTCGGTGAAATCTTCACGGGACTTGGTTGGGAAGATGGCTTCACGCTCGGTTTAACGTTCGCCACAGTTGGGATCTTTATTTCAATCTCTGTGGGCATGTTAATGCTTCAGTTTGCGTTGAAAATGGGCTGGATTCGTAGCTTTACGACATTCGATAGCATGGACGAACACGAACGCAAAGGCTTAGTGAAACCTGACGATCAAGAACCAGTGATGAAAGATACGATGTCATCATTGTCAGTCGATTCTTTCGCGATTCACGCGGCGCTGGTTGTAGTGGTAACGGCTTTCTCTTATGTAGCAGCCAACTACTTATCTTCTTTCCACGATAAGGTACAAATTCCGACTTTCGTTACTGGCTTTCTAGGCGGTATGTTAGTTCGAATCATCGCTAAGCAAACCAAGGCATCTCATTACCTATGTGACGGCGCATTCAAACACGCAGCGGGTATTAGTACGGATTACCTGATCATCTTTGGTATCTCAGCGATTAAGATCACGGTTCTAGCGCAGTATTTAATGCCAATGGTAGTGCTCGCAATTGGTGGTATCGCGTTCACGCTATGGCTTATCTTTTGGGTTGCACCTCGCATCATGGGAGATGACTGGTTTGAGAAAGGCATTTTCTCTTGGGGATGGTTAACAGGTACAGTCGCTATGGGTATCGCGTTATTACGCATTGTCGACCCCAAAATGCGCAGTAAAGTGTTAGACGACTATGCTATCGCTTATGTTCCAGGCTCAATTACGGACATTTTCATCATCTCGCTTATGCCAATCGCAATGTATAACGGCATGCACTGGCAAGCGTTAGGTGTTGGTCTAACCTATATCGCCGTTGTCTTATTTATTTGGCGATTTGTGTTTAAGCGCAGCGGTCAAGCCGTCGCAAACGAGTCTTAATTGCTCATTTCGGGAGGTATTTTATCCTCCCGAATTTAACTCTCTCCCCTTATTCGATAGCCGCCTCCCAACAGCATGCAACAAATAAGCAACTTGCTTTATATTTAAGATCTGCAAGCTTGGTCACCCCTTCCCATCCTTTTTTAATACTTGACCTACGCATTTTTATATCAAAATAGCCGCCAAACTATTCATGACTCATGGAGAAAAGGCAGTGCATCGCTCTCAAGGATTTACCCTCATTGAACTCATTGTGTGCATCATTATCCTTGGTGTCGTTAGTGTTATTGCCCTTCCTAAATTTCTTGGTCTGCAAAAAGATGCTCGAGTGGCGGTTCTATATGGCGCGAGGGAAGCGCTCATGACTGCAAACAACTTTGTGTACACCAAAGCCGTTATTCAATCTCAAGAGACGGTAGATGGCGGCAAACAATATAACATTGATCTAGATAATGACGGCAATAACGACCTAATTGGTTACTTTGGATTTATTAAGAATGTCATTCCCGCAAAAGAGCTGGCAGGTTTCGACCCTCAACTCACTATTAATACTTGGTACGGGGTAGACAGCCCGGACGAACCCTATTTCCTTATCGGCTTTGCAAACAAACCTGTTGGTCCAGACCATATGTGTTATGTCGAAGTTTACTACCCAGAAACTCCAGGTGGCCAAGTCAGCTACAAAATACAAACTGACGACTGCTAGTTCCCCTAGTGAGTGAAAGTAACAGTTGCACTTTTGGTGCTTTCATCGCTTTTAGCAGAATACTGGCCCCAAAACCCATTATTAACAACTATTTCACATAATGTTGTTTCATAGTTAGCTTGCAGCGAGAAAACAAGTAATTCGCGACCGCACACGCCCGTAATCGAAACAATCTATCGTTTTTCCGACCGCCAATAATTTGTGCTTGTAAACTCATCATTTTGCTCAATAATAGTTCTATAACAAATTCAATAATTTAAAGCGGGAGGCGTGATGAGAATATTCTGGCAGTTACGTTGGTATTTCCAACAAAAGTGGAAGCATTATGTCGGATCGATTTTGCTTTTCGCTGTGATATCAACTCTACAACTTGTTCCTCCTAAAGCGGTCGGAATCATCGTTGATGGGGTCGTAGATAACACGTTAGATACAAATACGCTGATTCTGTGGCTCTTGGGACTCACTGCACTGATCTTTGCCATTTATGGATGCCGTATCTTATGGCGAATTTGGCTTTTCGGCGCAAGCTGGGAACTCGGAACCATTCTACGTAATCGCCTCTATAGGCACTTATCGACACAACCACCCCGATTTTTCGAACGTTATAAGACCGGTGATCTGATGGCGCGTGGTACTAATGATGTACGTAACATCGTAATGACAGCCGGCGAAGGGGTTTTAACGGCAGCCGATTCCTTGATCACGGGTATTGCAGTTTTAATCATTATGGTAACGCAAGTTAGCTGGAAGCTCACCGTTATGGCACTTCTTCCAATGCCGTTTCTTGCAATCATCATCTTTTTTATCGTCCGTATACTGCATCAACGTTTCCGCATTGCTCAGGAAGCCTTTTCTACCATGTCAGACATGACGCAAGAGTCACTTAACGGCGTGCGAATGTTGCGAGCTTTTGGGTTAGAGAATCAAGAGCAACAGCGCTTTGAAGATGTAGTCGATGATACCGGTCAGAAAAATATCGCCGTCGCTAGAGTCGACGCGAGATTTGATCCAGCTATCCAACTCACCATCGGCCTCTCTTTCCTTCTCAGTGTCGCTGCTGGTGCTTACCTTGTCGATAAGGGAGAGATCACGCTTGGTGATCTAACAGCCTTTACGATGTATTTAGGGTTGATGATATGGCCTATGCTGGCCTTCGCTTTCTTATTTAATATTTTAGAGCGAGGCTCCGCAGCATGGAATCGCCTACAAGAGATCTTTGATGAAACACCAGAGATTGTCAGTGGTAATAAACCATTAGAAGATAAACCACTGCCATTAAAAATTGATATCAATGCTTTCCACTGGTCCAGTGATTTACCACCAGCTTTGGCCGAAATAAAAATCGAGCTCAAGCCCGGTAAAATGTTGGGAGTAGCAGGTCCTGTCGGAAGCGGAAAATCAACCCTGCTAACGCTGCTTTTGCGTCAGCACGACCTAACAAACGGTTCAATTACATTCGGGGATGTTGAGATTAAAGATGCCCTACTTCCTCAGTGGCGCAACCGCTTTGCCGTGGTTAATCAAAGCCCGTTTCTATTTTCAAAATCTATCTTTGACAATATTGCCTTAGGCAACCCTAACGCGGGAAAGGAAGAAGTCTACAGAGCAGCAAAGTTAGCCTGTATTCATGATGATATAGAGAAGTTTCCTGAAGGCTATCAAACTGAAGTTGGCGAGAAAGGCATTACTCTCTCTGGAGGACAAAAACAACGAATTGCGATAGCACGCGCTATGTTACTAAATACACAAGTCTTGGTATTGGATGATGCGCTTTCGGCTGTTGATGGCCGAACCGAACATCAAATCCTTAAGAATTTGGAAACACACTACCGTGATCAAGCCCTAATCGTTATTGCACACCGCCTCACCGCATTGGAAGCAGCAGACGAGATCATTGTCTTGAATCACGGCCACATTACTGAACGTGGGCAACATAGCGCTTTATTAGCGCATCAGGGATGGTACGCCGAAATGTTCGAGTACCAAAAACTAGAGCAGGCGATGGAGGAATAATGAATGAACCAGACCAGTACGTTTAAACGGTTGATGTCTTACCCATTATCTCAACCAAAGCCAATGATTAAAGGACTTGCTTTGCTGTTTATCGCAGCGTTAGCCAGCGCTGGCGGCCCTTGGTTGATTCAATATTTCATTGATGAGCACATCGCTAAAGGTGACTATTCACAGAATGTTCTGATTTCGCTAGCAGTAGGTTATATCGCTCTTCAGATTGTATCGGCAACATTCCAGTATTTTCAGTCATTGCAATTTAGCATTGTCGCGGCTAACACGATCAAAGCGATTCGTAAGCAAGTATTTTCTGGCGTGATTAAGCAGCCGTTATCTGCGTTTGATTACACTCCTGCTGGAAAATTGGTGTCGCGAATCACCAACGATACGGAATCTTTACAGCAATTTTATGAGCTTTTGATCGCGACCGTGGTGAAAAACGTGGTCATGATTGTCGTAATGCTTGGCGTTATGTTTTTCATGAGTTGGAAGCTCACACTCGTTGTGCTTGTATTACTGCCGATCGTCATCGGCTTTATGTACTTGTTTAAGCAGCTAAGTACAGAAAGCTACCGAAAGATGCGTGACCTATTGACCGATATAAATGCGAATCTGAGTGAATCCATTCAAGGGATGAGTGTCATTCAATTAATGCAACAAGAAGAGCGTTTTAATAAACAGTTCAACGAGCTAACCGCAGAGCATCTGGTGGCATCTAAACGAGTGATTCGGCTAAACGGCTATCTGCTAAGACCATTAATGGACTTACTCGCTGGTCTTGCGTTGCTTTGCTTGGTTGCGATCTTTGGTTTTAATGGTATTGAGTTGATTGGTGTGGGGGTACTGTATGCATTTATCAGTTATCTTGCGCGAGTTACTGAACCACTAATTGAGATGACTCAGCAACTTGCTCTACTTCAGCAGGCGTTAGTATCAAGCGAACGTGTTTTTGAATTGATTGATGCAAAAGAACAAACTTACGGGGACGATCATCAACCATTAAGGTCAGGTGCTATCGAACTTAAAGACCTCACATTTAGCTACGATGGTAAACAGGACGTCCTAAAAGACATTTCGTTGAAGGCCAACCACCAAGACTTTATCGCACTTGTCGGGCATACAGGAAGCGGTAAAAGCACATTAGCGTCACTATTGATGGGCTTTTATCCAACGCAATGTGGTGAACTGCTCATCGATGGTCGTCCACTTAAAACACTAGGGAAAGACGTCCTTCGCAAAGATGTGGCAATGGTTCAACAAGATCCACATATTCTCCCTGCTTCAGTCAGAGAAAACATCTCTCTTGGTCGAGCGGTTGACGATACTCAAATATGGGATGCGTTAGACAAGGTAGGTTTGGCAGAGCAAATTCACCGTTATCCTAATGGGCTAGACACGCAGTTAGGTCAAGGTGAAACCAATCTATCTGCTGGACAAAAACAGCTCTTAGCTTTAGCGCGTGTGCTTGTGGTAAAACCTAAAATATTGATATTAGATGAAGCAACGGCCAATATTGACTCAGGAACAGAAGCTTTAATACAAAAGAGCTTGGCGGTACTCAGACAAGACATGACGCTCGTTGTTATCGCTCATCGACTTTCAACTATTTTGGATGCGGACCAAATCATTGTTCTTCATCATGGGGAGTTAGTAGAGAAAGGCACACACAAAGAACTGCTGAAACAAAATGGTCGTTATGCCCAAATGTATCAGTTACAGCAAGCAAACCGACATTTACAGCAGATTGAAGAAGAAACCAAGCAACTCGAAGAAGCGGTGTGATTTTTATACCCATGCCTTCTTTTTATTGGTAGGCATGGGTATAATCGGCCCAACTTCAAAAGTTAGCCTGATTAGCTTCCAATTTCTTCATAATGTGAACTAATTTTCTATTTCTTACCTATTATTGACATAACCCCTCGCTATATCACGCAAGGTCGTTGTAAAATTGTACGGTACTTCAG
>NZ_WXWT01000296.1:0-6391 GCF_009904725.1 Vibrio sp. V43_P6S15P86 | reverse complement strand
CGTATGACTATGTCGAAAGAGATGCAAAAGAAGTCGCAGTAAAAGATCTTAAAGACGGTCGTTGGTTTTACGTTCCGACGACTGGTGCCGCGCCACGCTTTGCTCTGAACCAATTCCCATTCTTGCAAGGTTCACCTCGTTACGTTGAGCTTTGTTTTACCAAAGAAGGTCTGGAAGTTCGCAGTTACGATAAAAACTACCCAGACGCGCATCTAAGCAAAGATGCCAATAATTACTGCGGTGAAGAGAAATTTGTCGCAGACGACGACGGCGTTAACTTCGCGCAAGTGCTGACGATTCCGGGTGACTTTGCGGCGTATCGCTGTCAAGAAGACGCGCATGGTGATTGCACCAACAAAGAAGAAACCAATGAAGACGCAAGCCTAAACTACAAGAAGAAAACCCACTTCACTCCTCGTCCTGAAGATCTCGAAATTGCAGAATTCAATATGGAAGATCTGTATGGCATTACCGAGGGCATTGATGAAATTGGCGCACCACGATTGATCTCGTGGGATTTTGACCCTAAAAACGGTCTTCTCAATTTCGAACTAGAGCGCACGTTCCGTATCGATTTAGATAATATTTCTGACTACATCAACTTTGCAACGAAAGCGAGTTTGGATGAAGCGCTTGTAGATGGCGCGTTTAAATCTCGGTTCTACTACTCGTTAGTGCACGAAAGTGAAGTGGCAACCGAAGGTTACCAACCGATCTTGTACCCTGTGGGTGATGAGAACGACATTGGTTTCTTCACCACGTCGACGAAAAAGCTTAACCCAGTCACGAATAAATACGACCGTGATGTGGTTTACCTCAATCGTTTCAACCCGAATCAAGGTTCTATCAAATACTACTTGAGCGATAACTTCTTTGAAGAGAAGAACAAGTTGTTCTTGGATGCAACGCTGCAATCGATCGACAAGATGAACCAAGCGCTGAATGTATTTGGGGCGGATGCAGGCAAGCCTGAAATCGAGATTGTGAACAAAACCAAAGCGGCTGGTATTCACCCAGGAGATCTGCGTTACAACGTGATTAACCTGATTGACGAGCCTCTAGCGAACGGTCTGCTTGGCTACGGCCCGTCGGTTTCTAACCCGATGACGGGGGAAATCATCAAAGGCCACGTGAACCAATACGCAGGCGTTGCAAGAACGGGTGTACCTTTCTATTGGGATAACTTGGCGCGATTCTACAATCGTAATCAGCTGGACTTAGATGGATTGGATCCACTGCCGACTAATAGTGAAACGGTGAAAACAGAGGTCGAGGATAGAGTTGAAGCCCTCTCGACAATGGCAGCAATGGCGAGCCTGAAATCGGATGAAAACACTTATGCGCCTTTCGTATCAAAAGAAGACATCGTTTCTGGCAAGGCGGCGACAAAGAGCCCAACTCAGCTAATGAAAAACTTCAATGATGATATGGAGTTTGAAAAGGTGGTTGCCGCTGAAGAGAACCGTTTGTCTTTTTGGGCAGAGAACAACGTCTATCCAATTGAAGCGTCGTGGGTTTCTTCAACTAACAAGGCCATGTTGGACAACTTGAAGTTGGACGACGAGCGTTACTTTGAGATCAAACTCGATGACGCAGGTAACGAAGTATCGCGTCAGCTTAAGCGTTGGAAATACCTGCCAAAAGAGTTGCAAGTGAAAGCCGCAGATGCGATTACGGTTGCGACTTACAGCAATACGCTCGTTCACGAGCTTGGCCACAACATGGGTCTGCGCCATAACTTTAAAGGCTCAAATGACAAAGCGAACTACTACACGTTAGAGCAAGCGCATCAACTTGGTTTGAACAACATTCCTGCTTACAGTTCGACGATGGACTACGCACCAAGCATGTTGGATGAAACGCCAACTTGGGGTCTGTACGATATTGCGGCGTTTAAGTTTGGTTACGGTCGTAAAGTCGAGACGATTCAAGATTCTTCAGGTTCAGCTCCTGCGCCTGTTGCGAAACCGGCAGACAGTGCGAGCGATGAAGACAAAGCGGCATACGCTCGTTACCTCGCTGATCAGCAAGCCTACCAACAAAGCTTTGCATACAAGTTTGGCAACAATCCAGACAACACATCGCTGATGGTGTGTTCTGAAGTGAAGGCACTAACGGGGAACGAGAAAGGCAAATCACTCTACAACTGTGACTTTAGCCGATTCGATACCGCCGCGTTGTCTGATGATCCTGAACTGAATGCGAAAACTCGTTATGGCGCACTTTACTACCTAGATAAAGTGAATGAAATTGAGCGTAAGTCTTACGATTTCTGTACCGATGGGAACGTTTCTCTAAACAGCGACTGTAACCGTTTTGACGAAGGTACAAACCTAGAAGAAATTGTTTCTTACGAGTGGCAGAACTATCTCGATAGCTATGATCGACGCAACTTGGAGTTATATGGGACGACGGGATTATTCTCGTCCGATTATCCTGGTTACTTAGTGCGCCGTTACATGGAAATGAGCGCTATCCGTGACAAGATGGAAGATCTTGAGCGCATCGATAACCTGTACACCAATCTGGGTTACACTTCGTCAACGGATAAGCCGGGTGACTTTTTATTGCGCCTTGCTTCAAATCCTCAATACTGTAGCGAAGGTAAAGCCGATAACTCATGGTTCTGTGATTACGCGAATGGGGCGAAAAAATCCGCGGCGTTCTTCCTTGATATCTTGCGCACACCAGAGCATCAATGTGTGATAGAAAATGCGGCAGGCAACCAAAAAGTGATTTCTTTTGGTCAACTGTTAGACAACAACTCACACCAAATTCCGGCTGATTACGATCTTTCAACAGCCAGCTGTTTTGATGATTTGGCAGCACGCTTTATCGAAGATTCAGATGAGGGCTATATAGCTGTTGCGGAAACTGCGAATGGACGCTTCCTAAACTCGATTGGTAGCTTTGACCCGGATTACCCTTGGTCAAATGCGGTGTCTGTGTTGGGTAACTGGCCAGATAAAGCGTTGGCGAGCCACTTCTTAGCACGTCGATTCTCGAACCGTTTTACCGACGAGGTGAGCTTTGCATCGCTGCTTGATATCCCTGGGGTGCAAGCTGAATACGAAGACATCATGGGCAACATCGTGGCAAATGATGCGTTAAATACGCCAGTTAAATTGGTGGGTCAAGACGGTAAGGAATACACCAATCTAAAAGGTGTTACCGTGAACCTACACATCACTGAGCAAATGGAGTCCCTACCACCAATGCCTCGTGGTATTGCAAGATTCCTTGATATTGGTGCAGAAGGTCGTGGACGTGTTGGCGATGTCATCTTGAGAATGGGTGTTAACCAAATGAAGTCTTACGACTACACAGTGAAGACTCGTGGTCAATCTCAGTTTGATACGTTTACGAAGCAGCAAGACCGTTACGGTATCATCGCGGGTGACAAGGTTGAGTTTGTTATCGACGGCGAGAAGTTTGTGGCAACAAAAGCAAACAAGCTGGCTTACGACTACGCAAACCAACTGGTGACGTCCAAAGGTTACGATCTAAAAACGTACCTAGATAGCTATGAGCCTGCAACACTAAACAAGGTTGCAGAGAGCATCGATAGCGCTTGGGGGCCATTCCGAACAGCGATTGTCCCAGCGTTCCACGATCCTGTATTGCTGCTGGATGCGCCAATGGTCAACGCAATGAAGCGAACCATTGATGCGGATATCGCGGCAGGTGTGCTGTCGTTCAGCCAGTCTTTCATCAACTTTACGACAGCGAATGTGACTTCGGGTGATTTGGTCATCGATGCAACTTCGGGCACATTGAGCTACAAAGGTGGTAAAGCGCACGATGAGCTGAAAGCGTTCGAAGCTTACACTGATGCGATGCTTTTGATTTACAACGATCACACCGAAGACATGATGTTCGCGGTCGACAATGTGTACGCAGGGTACATGGCGTCTTCAGATGCTGACAAAGAACTTTGGCTGAAAGATCTCAATATGATTCAAGCGTATTTGCGTGGTGATATCGGCGCTGTGGCTGGTGATTACTACAAGATGCTTGATCGCCTACCAACTGCAGTGAGTTTCCAGTAAATAACTCTTAATTCACTCATACAAAGGCCTGCAGCAATGCAGGCCTTTTTCGTCATAGGACTGATGGAATTTAGGAGTGAAAGATGATCTGTCCGTCTTCTGTCATCACAAGTGTCGCTTTGCTTTGTTCGATAAGTTGGGCAGCATAAGAAGGGGTAACGGCCTGCATATCACCTTTAGATCGAAGAGTTAAAGACTCCCACGCTTGATCTCGATATTTCCCAGCTTGGGTGTATTGAATCAGTACTTTCATAGCTTCACGCTCCGGTGTGGTTGACGTGCTACTTAAGTTAACGATCTTAGGTTGGTTACGCATCTGTTAAAAGTGAAACATTAGTTTAACCAAATGTGCCTTTCCAAATATCACGCATTGAGCAGAGCAATTTAGAATCCTTGTGATGGAAGGATGAAGAACACTTAATCTTTCGACTCATACTGCGCAATATAATGTTTGAGAGATTTGGTTTCCGCACTCTGAAACTCTTCATCGTGCATACGCAGTGCTTGGATACGGTCGAGGCGGAACTGGCGGTAGTCATCGCGCAATTCGCACCAGGCGACCAGCGTCCAGACTTTGCCCCAAAAGAATTGGCCTAACGGTTGGATTTTTCTCTCGGTCACCTGTCCGCTTTCATCTTGGTAATCCAAACTGACCTTAAACTGATGATCAATCGCGTGGCGCAGAAGCTGCCCTCGTTTGGCAGTCTCGGATTGGGTGTGATAATCGGGCACAATCAGCGGACAATCTTCCACTTGTTGTTTGAGCTTATCGGGCAATACCGAAAGTATTTTGGCGGACGCAGAATGAGACGCTTCGGCGAGTTCGGCATCCGACCAGGCTCGAACCATCCGCATACCCAGTTCAAGCGCCATCATCTCTTTTTCTGAGAACATCAAAGGCGGCAGATGAGAGCCCGCTTGCAACAGGTAGCCGACACCTGCTTCACCTTGAATAGGAACACCAGAACTAAGCAACGACTGAATATCGCGATAAATCGTACGTTCGCTGACTTCCATTCTTTCTGCGAGCTCTTTCGCTGTCACGGCGTAACGCTTTGCGCGCAAAAGCGTCAGTAGCTCAAACAGTCGTTCTGATTTGCTCATGATGTTCCTTATCTAGACCTACTGGTTGTTAGTGGTAGTGCGGCTGATTACTTCTCTAGCTCACTGCACATTTTTAAGTTGTGATGTTTAAGCTCGAAGCTTTCGCAGTCAATCATTGATAACAGAGGCTGAAATTCAGCGGCTTGCTTAAGCTGTTTTCCCGCCTGTTTTGCATCGTCCATTGAACGCCAGTAAATGATGTCTGTCCACACATCGTCCGTCGCTTCGTGACTGAGTGAGCGATACAAAAAGCCTGGCAGATTCTTCACAAACGTTTGTGACTGTTTGGCAGCGGCGATCACGTCTTGCTCTGTTGTGCCTGTGGTTAGACGAAATTGCACAGTTTCGATAACGGTTTCCATATTGTGATTCCTTATTGGTTTTGGCGGATTGCCTGTTGAGTTCCAAATAAGGTTACGCGGATGGAATGTCAGAACATGTCAGTAGTGAAATCTCACTCACTTATCATCAATATGGTTATTTTTCTGGGCTGTTGTAACGATCCCAGTAAGGTAAATCTGTGCCGAGTTTTTCGCTGATAAAATCGATAAAGGCTCTTACTTTCAACGGCATGTGCTTGCGCTCAGGGAACACCGCATAAATGGCGTGTTCTGGTAGAGAATACTCTTCCATCACCGGTTTTAGATTTCCTGCGGCAAAGTCTCTTCCTGCAATAAACGTCGGCAGTTGCGCAATGCCCGAACCTCTCAACAGCAACTGGCGAATGGCTTCGCTGTTATTGACGATAAAGTTTCCTTTTGGAAGCACCTTGTATTCGCTGCCATTGTTGATGAACATCCATTCGACGCCGCCACGGAAATAGGAATAGCGCAGGCAGTTGTGACTGACTAAATCACTTGGTTTTTGTGGTGTTCCAAACTCCGCTAAGTAATCTGGCGAGGCACAAAGCACACTTTTACAAGGGGCGAGACGTTTTGCGATTAGATTGGAAGAGGTGAGTTCACCAATACGGATCCCCAAATCAAAACCGTCTTTAACCAAATCGACCATTTTGTCTTCGAGGTTTAAATCCACTTCAATTTTCGGGTAACGAGCGAGAAACTCGCTGATCAAAGGCGCGATATGCAGCACACCGAAAGACATCGGCACGGTAATTTTGAGCCGACCTTGTGGAGAGCCTTGCAGTTCCGATACCGCGTCCACGCCTTGCTGGGCCAGATTGAGCGCTTGAGAAGCGTACTCAAAATAGCGTTCTCCCGCTTCGGTCAGGCTCAGCT
>NZ_WXWT01000447.1:0-6412 GCF_009904725.1 Vibrio sp. V43_P6S15P86 | reverse complement strand
GTGGAAACGAGCGTATGCTGCACCGGTCCAGTCGTCATCGTTATCAATAGAAACGTAGCCGACTTTGCCGCCTACTTCTAATTGAGGACCTAACCATTGACGAACACCTAAGTTCAGTTCCATACCTACGTCAGTGCTGCTATCGCTTGAAGGTTGTACAACGCGCATTAGCATTTCACCTGTAAGGTCAGCCCAGTTGTTTAGTGGCGAATGAAAGCCAAAACCAGCGGCTGAGTCAAAATCACTTTCAAACTCAGAGTCGATACGAGCAATAACATGTGCGTTAGGGTGAATTGATTTGCTGAATCCAGCACCAAATGTCACAGGACTTGCGCCAATACGTGCTTCGAAATAGTCGTAGCTAAAGTTGCTCATAGTTGCTGGCGCATTGCGGTCGTTTGCGGCTAGGGCATGGCTTGATGCCACTAGTAAGGCAGCGGCTAATAGTGTTTTACGCATAACTAACGATAAACCTTGTTCATTATTTCCATGGATTCAAGCAACCACTTGAACCGTAATCTGATTTGTCCGACATCATAATAAAAAGGAAGGTCCACGACCAACAAAAATGTGTCGATGTTTTGTCAATTAACTTAATAGTTAGTTGGTTTAAGCAAAAACTACGCCATATACATAACGTCTAAGAGCATCAATCGGATAAATAGTGATGCTTTTCCATACTCGCGCTATTGCGCGAAATAACGTGGATCAGCTGGCTTTGGTGACATTCAAGCTAGAGCCACGCATATTACTCGCCGAAGCTTGCTCTGCGTTCAGCCATGGCATTGAGGATCGCCTCAGAATCAAGGACCTGAGTCCAAGATAATAAGTTATCATCATTTGCAATCATAAAAGCAGTAAGCTGAGACACGATTGCTTTTCTCAACTCTTCACCTCTCCATGGTTTGGCTATGTAATAGTCCAGACTTGCGTTATTGACGGCCTCAACGGTGTCCTCTAAGCCGGCTTGTCCTGTAAGTAAGACTTTGCGGGCCGCTTTTGTGTCACCATTTTGACTGAGTTCGATTAAGAAGCTAATCCCAGTTTGCTCCGGCATAATGTGGTCGCATAAAATGAGCGCAAGCTGAACTTCCTCTTCCGCCATCTCCTCGATCACTTGCCTTGCTTCAGTGACTGATTCCGCTCCCTCGACAATAAAATGTTCCTCAAAGGGAGCGAGATCCTGGAGCACGCTATCCAAGACTTCTCGTTCGTCATCGACACATAAAATTAAATACTTGGTCATATTTCATCTCCTTTTTCGATGACTGGTAACCAGACTGTCATTCGTGTGAACTTGTCGAGCTCTGATTCGACGTCAATCCATCCTTTATGTGCTGTCACGATTTGCTGGCAGATGGACAGTCCAATGCCTAAACCAAAGTTGCCTTCTTTTTTCGTCGTGAAGTTGAGCTCGAAAATGGCTTCTCTTTGCGATTCAGGAATGCCACACCCATTATCTTCAAACGAGATAGCGGCGTAATGTGTATGATCTTTTTCTGCAAGACGTGTTTGTATTTTTAAAACGCCTTTTTCCGGAAATGCATCAATGGCGTTAGAGACCAAATTCGTCCATACCTGTTGGAGAGCGATTGGTTGACAAAGGATAGGAGGTAAATCCGCATAATTAGTGGAAACCTGATGCATTTTTAGTTTGTTTTCGAAGATCACCAAGGTGTCTTCAATACCTTCATGAATATCAGCATAGTGCTGGGTCTCATCATCTGAGCGTGCGTAACCTTTAAGGCTTTTCACCATATCTGCAATTCGCGCAGCACAGACGTTAATCGAGCGAAGAGTGGAACCTGCTTTGTGGTATTGCTCAAGAGTATCGAGAACATGAGAAGACACTTGCTGTTTTTTCGTTAGTTGAGTGAGTAACTCGTGATCTGACTCTAGCCCAAGGTTCACCACTTTCTTAGCCAGTGTTCGGTCTGGAAGGGCATGATTAAGTGCTTTAACGCGTGATCTGAGCTCTGCGGTTGAAGCGGGTTTTGCGGTTTGAGCTTTGCTCAGTAACTCAATGCCTTTGATTTGTATATCGGAACTGGGTACTTCGTTAAGTAATCGTGCAAGCGTATGAGTTAAATTCTCTACGCCCCTCAATATCGCTGCTATCGGATTATTTAGTTCATGCGCCACGCCCGCAACCAACTGGCCGAGCATCGCCATTTTTTCTCTTTCAATGAGTTGCTGGTGGGCAGACTCCAGCGATTCGAGCGTTTTTTGAAGTTGCAGCTTGGTGTTGATGCTTCTTTGTAATCGGCGGTTGAAGTGGCGTAAAAGCAAGTTTGTAAAAAGAGGCAGCAAGTTTGAGTCGCTTTGCATCACTTTATTGAATACGTTGCGATCGAGTTTGATGACCTCTGTCTTTGTCAGCGTTAGGGCTGTCGAGAAAGAACATTCCCCAGTAACAAACGACATGCCTCCGACAATATTACCTTTGTTATGGCGTACAACCTCTCGCTGCATGCCTTGTTCATCGCGCTTGTACAGAGCCACTTCACCATCGGTAATAAACCACAAAAAGCTATTTGGCTCGCCTTCCACGGTTAATAAGTGTTCAGGTGAGTATGTACGGCACGCTCTTGTTTCGTCGTTATCTTTGAAAAACTGCTGGAGAGCGGAGATCACTTGCTCGGCTAACTCGGCATCAGACATCGAGTGGTAGTCGTGTAAAAAGCCCGCTTGATAATGGCTCATCTGATTATTGATGTGCGCTCGCAACAAGCTGTGATGATCCAATATCTGACTGTAACTTAGCAGGTCTTCTTTACCGTTTCGCAAGATAAATTGGGTCAGCTCTTTTTGCACTGTGTTAAATAAGACGTGATCTGGCAAAGGTTTAGTGAGGCAGTGGTCGAGCCTGCCTTCATTAACAGCAGTGAGAATTGCCTCTATATCAGACGAGCAGCTAATAAGAATTTTTCTTGCTTGCTCGGTATGCGGCATCCGGTCTAAACCAATAAGAAAATCCACGCCATTAAAATGAGCGTGATGGCTCGCTATAACTAAAGCAACAGTCTGCTCTCTTTCCTCTAGATACTCTAAAGCGCTTTGAGCCTCTTCTATCGATTCGACAGAAAAAATATCAAACTTACTTGAGAAGGCGGACAGCTCCAATCGAAACTGTTCAGCACTGATTGGGTTGTTGTCGAGACACAACACAGCATAACGATTCACAGATGTTTTAGCTCCGGTTAAAACTTCGCCACGCAAACTTTAACAATAAAAGGACATGATGAGTGGGAGCCAAGTATGATTCCTGATTAATGGACTAGAATAAGCATCAATAGTCTGATTTGTCTCAATGTTTTCTCCACAGAAGGTTTGGGGTAGACTGACCGAAAATACCTAATAAGTGACGTTATGCAAAATCTTAAAAAAATCGGCGCCATTGGTGGTGCTATCTCATTAGCGCTGTGTTGGCCATTGGCTGTCGGACAAATTGGTCAGTCCATCATTGAAGATGGTATTACCAATATGAATGATGAAATGATTAAAGGCGAAGTGGTCGAGTATCAGCGTGGCTATTTGTCTTCAGTCGTGCTGACTCGTTATTCAGTTGTTGATCCTGAGCTTAAAACGCAGCTAGAGCGTGATGGTATGCCAACGACGTTTGACGTAACCAGTGATGTTAGCCACGGTCTAACAAGCCTAACAGCAGATTCAAAATTGGTGGACAATGACTTTTTGCCTCTCACGATGCACAGTCAGACTCAACTAAATGGCAATACGGCATTCACCCTTGACCTAGACAGTTGGCATTATCGTAACGAAGCGCAAGGTGTTTCTGTTTCTACAAGCCCTGTAAAAGTGACAGGGGATGTGACGGTATTGGGTGATCTCAATTACCAAGTTTCTGTTCCTTCTGTTCAAGTGGATTTTGAAAACGGTGAAGAGCTTCATCTGAATGCATTGACAGGTCAGGGTAAAGGTAAGCAAGCAAAAGGCTATTGGCTGGGTGAGCAATCTTTTTCTCTAGAGAAGCTGGATGTGGTTGATTCGAACTTAACGCCTGTCTTTTTGATTGAGAATGCAAGTTACCGCGGCAACACTACGATGAATGAGTCTGGTGATAAGCTGAACAGTCAGCTGAACCTAGATGCTAAGAAACTGCGTTTAACTGATGGTACGGATGTCGATAACTTTAAGTTAGATTTCTCAATTGCAGATGTGGATAGCCAGTCATTTGACCAAATTATGTCTATCTATCAAAGCTCTCCAATGTTAGACGAGCAGGAAATTGCGAGCTTATTGCCGCATGTTGACACGCTGTTTAGCAAAGGCTTTGATTTATCCGTGAATGAGCTTTCACTTGCGTTTGGTGACGGTAAGTTCCATAACGAGTGGCAATTATCCATTCCTGAAGGTACTGACCACATTACTCAAGACCCAATGAAGTTGATGACGGCGACTACTGGTGAGCTCAGCACTTACTTCTCTGACGAATTAGTGACGCACTACCCATTTATTCAAGAAGGAATTGATGAGCTGCTCATCATGGAGTTGATCGAGAAAGTAGAGGGCGGTTATCAACTCAAAGCAGAAATCGGTGAAGGCAAATTGAAGTTCGAAAATGGACATGAGTTCCCATTAGTGGCGCTACTTATGCCTGCCTTGATGCAACAACAGTAGCCAAGTATTGTTGCGGAATTAATCCAATTTAACGCTTAGTCTTTAAAAAGAGGTCGTAAGACCTCTTTTCTTGTTTTTATCGCTGCGAAAACGTGATATTAATTTCGTAATATTTACATAGCAGGAGCAATGAGCATCATGGAACAAAATACGGACAACGTATTTAACTTCAGTGCAGGGCCAGCAGGTCTGCCTAAAGCAGTTATGCAGCAAGCACAACAGGAACTAATTGATTGGCAAGGTCTTGGTACTTCGGTCATGGAAATCAGCCACCGAAGCAAAGAGTTCATCAAAGTTGCAGAAGAAGCCGAGCAAGATTTACGTGATCTTCTGAATATTCCGGACAACTATAAAGTGCTGTTCTGCCAAGGTGGTGCTCGTGCTCAGTTTGCTGCTGTTCCTCTAAACTTACTTGGTGATGCCGAGACGGCAACTTACATCGACGGCGGTTATTGGGCTGAAAGTGCGGTAGCTGAAGCGAAGAAATACTGCGAGCCAGACGTATTTGATGCAAAAACAGAAATCAACGGAAAAGTAGCCGTTCTACCTGCAAACGAATGGAAAATTGCTCCAGAAGCGGCTTACGTGCATTTCTGTCCAAATGAAACCATTGACGGTATCGAGATTAACGATCTTCCTGTCACCGACAAACCAATCGTTGCTGACATGTCTTCGACGATTCTTTCTCGTGAGATTGATGTATCGAAATACGGTGTGATTTATGCGGGCGCTCAGAAAAACATTGGTCCTTCAGGCATTGCTATCGCTATCGTGCGCGACGACTTGTTAGGTATGGCGAAGCTGGTACTGCCAAGTATCTTGGATTACACTGTTCTGGCTGAGAAAGAATCAATGTTCAACACGCCACCAACCTTTGCATGGTACCTGTCTGGCCTAGTTTTTAAATGGTTAAAGGCGCAGGGTGGGGTAAAAGCGATCGAGCAAGTGAACCGCGCTAAAGCCGCACTACTGTATGATTACATCGATCAGTCTGATTTCTACCGTAATGGCGTGCACTCAGCAAACCGTTCTTTGATGAATGTGCCATTCCAACTTGCGAAACCTGAACTGGATGCGACGTTCCTTGAACTAGCAGATGCCAAAGGGCTGAAATCACTAAAAGGGCACCGAGCCGTTGGTGGTATGCGAGCTTCCATTTATAACGCCATGCCGCTAGAAGGTGTACAAGCGTTAGTCGATTTTATGCAAGAGTTTGAGAAAAACTACGCATAAAATCAAATTCACTGTTATTCATGAAAGCGTCGCAATTGCGGCGCTTTTTTATGTGTGTAACCAATCGAGTATATGATTTTAGAGAACGAGTAGCAGGATAGGTTCAAACGCTTTCCTCCCCACCCAATGAATGAAGGCTTTTCCTGAAACCAGTTCTTCATTTTGAATTATTGAGTCAGCAGTGGTGAGCCTTCCGAAGATAAAAGCTTCGTTGGAAACCCAATGCAATGCGTCAACATTGCATTGGGTTATGCTTAAGAAGGACTGTCGATTTCTGGATCCATCTAGGAAAGAGGTGTATTTATGAAGTGCTTACCCATACAGACATAGCTGTTTATTAAAATGAATTTCTAAGCTTACTCCATGTTTTTTGGTTGTAAGGTTATGATTTTATTGGGCTAATGTCAGTCACCTTGAGTTACTTGTGTATTTGTCATTGCTTTGCAAAAAACACGTAAGGTTATTTTTTTTGTCTCTTTTGTGAAACATAAATTGTTTGTTTTGAGAGGAACTTATCACCTTTTTGTGAATAATTTAAAAG
>NZ_WXWT01000417.1:0-6447 GCF_009904725.1 Vibrio sp. V43_P6S15P86 | reverse complement strand
GTCTTCATCACGTAGATAAATCATCCAATACCACATACCAACGAATACACCGCCACCAATGATGTTCCCTATCGTTACAGGGATAAGGTTATTTACGATGAACCCCATCATGTTTAAGTCCGCATAGTTTGCAATATCCGCCCCTGTCATTTGCCAAAATGCTTCCGGTGCAAAATATTTGATTCCAATCGCCATGGGTACTTGGAACATGTTCGCAATACAGTGCTCGAAACCTGCCGACACGAACATAGCTACTGGCAGAATCATGACCGCTATTTTGTCAGTTAATGTACGTCCACTAAACGTCATCCAAACAGCAATACACACCAGCACGTTACACATGATGCCAAGCGCAACAGCAGCAAAGAAACCATGGTGCAATTTGTGTTGAGAGATCGCCATCGCGTTGAGGCCAACTTGGCCGTGATCAAACATATACTGCTTGGTGACCAACATGCATGCTACCAACAAAAGAGCGCCAACCATGTTGCCGAAATAAACCACAAACCAGTTTTTGATTAGCGCTTGCCACGAGATCTTTCCACTCGCTCGCGCTACCAATGTTAATACTGAGCTAGTGAAAAGCTCACCACCTGTAACGACAACAAGAATCAAACCAAGGCTGAAGGCTAGGCCACCGATTAGCCTGGTAATACCCCATGGAAGGTCGCCTGCGCCTGTTGTCACCGTGGTGTAAAAGATGAACGCAATACCAATATGAAGTCCGGCAGAAATTGCCAATAAAAAAGATTTGATCGGTGCTTTAGTTGCTTTACCTACCCCCACTTCAGCCGCGCGTTCCGCAGCCTGAGGCGGTAATAGTGAGTCAAACTGATTGAAGTTCATTGTGGTGTAACATTTAGAAACAATTAAAGAGGCGCGGATAGTCGCTCCATTTCCCTACTTTTTCAAGCGCTATTTGACATGTTTACTAAAAATGTTGTTATCGAGAGATCAACCGATAAAGGTCAACTATCATTCGCAATCGTAACTATCATTGATACTTAACAAGTATTCTGCCTTTCGAACAAAGATCCTGCGTTATATCAGCCTGATAGCGCCATACTTAACACTTCTTATCGTTTAATGTTGCTCAACTCTTCTTTTCAGACTAGCTTGGTAAAAAAAGCGTAAAGGAATCATTTATGAAATATTCAGCTGAACATATCGCCGAATTGAACCTACTTCTTCAGTTCGACTTAAGTAGTGCTGCAACTGGTATTAAAGTTCATACAGACGCGTCAGAAGAAATGCAGGCAGCCGTTGCTCGTCTATACGAGAAGCAACTTTGTACACAGCCTGATGGTGGTTATTTAACAGATGAAGGTATTGAAGTCGCAGAGCATGCGGATAAGATTTTAAGAGTCCTTTCTGTGTAATTTGAACAAAAACGCCACCGAATTCGGTGGCGTTTTTTATTGGTCCCTGCATTTTGTTCCTGCCGAAACCTGCGGTGCTAATCGTTTTTTCATTTTGCTAAATGGCTGAACCTTGTCGTACAACCAATTAAAGCCTGTGGCATAAAATAGGAAGAACACTAGGAAGCCAGCTTCCAACACCAGAGCTTGGAGAAGCGTAATTTCTAAGAACCAAGCAATGACGGGTATAGAGATAAAGATCAACCCTCCCTCGAATCCAATTGTATGCCCAAAACGCATCGCTAAACTTCGCTCAGTTCGATTGCTGCCAAACCACTTATCAAAGTACA
Source organism: Vibrio sp. V43_P6S15P86 (assembly GCF_009904725.1). Classification (NCBI taxonomy): domain Bacteria; kingdom Pseudomonadati; phylum Pseudomonadota; class Gammaproteobacteria; order Vibrionales; family Vibrionaceae; genus Vibrio; species Vibrio sp. V43_P6S15P86. Next base: position 4,739 of record NZ_WXWT01000417.1, on the reverse strand, counting down.
AGTTGTAGATGTAATTCCACACGACGGTATACATGCTCAACCCAATCCCAACTAACGCGAGATCACTCGATCCCTTTCCGGTGATCAATGAAGCCGCTGGCACAATGATCGCGAGTGCGATTAACTCAAAAAGTACTGCATGAAAAATTCGTTCGTTACGAGTCATATTTCTCTGTCCAAATAGTTCTACTCAATGCTTAGAATTTTATCTATTATTCAGATAACAAAAAGTTAGATACCATCGGCAAAAGCGATATGTTTACCATCGAACAACTGCAAGCTTTCATTGCTACATCAGAAACCGGATCGTTTTCAGGCGCGGCAAGAAAACTGGGGCGAGCTCAATCCGTAGTCAGCCAACACATCATAAATATGGAAGTCGACTGTGGTGTTGATCTATTTGATCGCTCTGGTCGATATCCGAAATTAACCGAGAGTGGCCTCGCGCTCATACCTTATGCACAAGCGGCAATCAGCCAACTCGACCGATTGAACAACAGAGCATCACAGCTTTTTTCAACACCAACTAATAAATTGGTTTTAGCCATTGATGAAGGGATTCCTCTGACTCGCTTGCCCGACGTGCTAAAAAATTTAGAGCAACGCTTTCCACACTTGCAAGTTGAATGCTTAACAGCTTCAAGTCCGGATATCATTGAATTGGTCAAATCGGAGCGCGCCACTACTGGGATTATTTTGAGTGACTTACAAATGCCAAGACATATCGATTTCACTAATCTTGGTAACATTGCGTTCGATGTCTATGTCTCTTCAACGCACGCTCTAGCACAGCAACGCGTCACTCACATTGATCAACTCAAACAACATCGTCAACTGGTCATACGCTCCAAAAACGCAGAGCCATGTGGTCTCAATCAAGCATTCAGCCCGGATATCTGGTACGCTGATAACTACTATATTTTGTTGGAATTAGCGAATAAAGGGTTTGGTTGGTGCTTTCTTCCAGAGCATTTAGTCGCGTATTCACCGAACACACTGAAAAGAGTTGGGGATGATTTCACAAAGCTGGCTTGGCAAGTCAATGTTGACCTTATTCAACATCAGAAATGGCATTCAGATCCCCTCCATCAACAAGCCAAAACAGAGCTGCTCAATCTATTCGAGCAGACATAAATAAGTAAGTAGGAAGACCCAAATGGCAAATACATTGATCGTAGGTGCAGGCTGGCTCGGAACTCCGCTAGCAGAAACTTTGATGAAAGACGGACACCACGTTGTCGTTACTCGTCGTAACCAAGCTCGGTTAAACGAGTTACCCGCTTCATTAACTCACTCCGCATTATTCGATTTTAATCAACTTAACGCGGCGAAACGGCTAGATGAGTTGCTTAAGCAACATCAAATTACTCACGTTGTCGGTGCTTTTCCCCCTGGTTTTCGTAAAGGACGCGGACAAGAATACGCCCAACAATGGCAAATGCTCGCAAACGCAGCAAAGCAAAACAACGTTGAAAAGCTCGTTATGATTAGCTCTACAACGGTGTATCCCAACCTAGCTTCAGATATGGAAGAAGCAGATGCGTCACTCTCTTTAGCAGCCGACAGCCCTTATTTCTCTGACAATGCACGTATTATGCTGCAAGCCGAGCAGCATGTTATCGATTCTAATATTAGCTTCGTCATTATGCGTTGTAGCGGGCTAATTGGGCCAGACAGGCACCCTTCTCGCTTTGCAATGAGACTAAAACAAGTCAGTCGTAAAGCGCCTGCTAATATGCTTCATCAAGATGATGCGGTATCGGCGGTCAAATTTGCTTTAGATAATTTAAGTAACCAAGTTATTAACGTGACCACACCGCATACCGTCAGCAAGGCGGAGTTCTACCAAGCCGCTATAAATAAGAGCGAAAGTGAGATACCTCTTCCACCAGTCACAGAACAAACAGATAAACGCATTCTCGCAGACAAACTACTCTCACTTGGCTATCAATTTCATTTCAACTCAACTTTGGACGCGCTATGAAACTCTATCGACACATAGAAACACTTTGGGATTACATGCAACTCAAACATGAGCTGAAACCCGCAGACTGTTTGTTTGTGATGTGCAGTAACGATGTGCGTGTAGCAGAACATGCAGCAAATCTGTACCACCAAAAGTTAGCGCCTTTGATTGTATTTTCAGGGGGAGAAGGCCGTTTTACCGATGGACTGTTTGAAAAAAGCGAAGCGGAAACTTTTGCCGAGATTGCCAAGATGTCAGGTGTGCCCAGTGAAGCAATTTTGCTCGAAACTGAATCCACCAACAGTGGAGAAAACGTTCGCTTTACTGAGCAGCGATTGAAAGAGGAAGGAAAACATTGCTCATCGTTTATTCTGGTGCAAAAACCATTTATGGAACGCAGAGCTATAGCGACATTTGAAAAACAGTGGCAGTCACCCTACTCCCAGCTCCAAGTAAGCTCTACGGCTCATCCGTTTTTTGAGTATATTAATGAAGACATGCCATTAATGATGGTGCTAGAAGCACTAATGGAAGATTTCTCTCGTGTAAAAAGCTATCCAGAGAAAGGATTTCAAACCGAGCAGAACATCCCTCAGCAAGTCGAATCGTCTTACCAGGTTTTGCTAGAGAGATTTGGTTTTGACTTAGTCTAAGCCCTTTCTAGCAGACAACAAAAAGCCACCGATTACGGTGGCTTTTCTGTATTAATACGGATTATTTACCGAGTGCTTCTTTGTAATGCTGACGGCACACGGAGACATACTTATCGTTACCGCCGATCGCAACTTGATCGCCCTCTTTAATTGCCACGCCATGTTCATCGGTACGAATAACCATATTCGCTTTGCGACCGCAGTGGCAGATCGTTTTGAGCTCAACCAACTTGTCTGCCCAAGATAACAGGTACTTACTGCCTTCAAAAAGTTCGCCTAGAAAATCGGTGCGAAGGCCGTAACACAATACTGGAATATGCAGTTTATCAACAACTTCAGTAAGTTGGTAAACCTGCTCTTTCGACAAGAACTGACACTCATCAACAAGAATACAGTGACGTTTCTCAACCTCATTCAGAGCTGCGATCTCTTGATATAAATTGGTATCCTGACGAAACAAATGTGCGTCAGATTGAAGACCAATACGAGAGCTCACTTTACCGACACCAAAGCGATCATCTAGTGCCGCCGTAAAAATAACTGGCGTCATGCCGCGTTCTTGATAGTTGAAAGAGGATTGAAGAAGCGTTGTTGATTTACCCGCATTCATTGCTGAGTAATAGAAATACATCTGAGCCACAGAGCATTACCTAAAGTTAAAGTTTTAATTTATGGAAATGGAAAATAAAAGGGCTGAATTATCAGCCCTTTAAAATTGAAAGTTCAATTACTTACGACGCCACGTTGTGCCTTCTGGACCATCTTCCAGAACAATGCCCATGTCGGTTAGCTTGTCACGAGCCATATCTGCATTCGCCCAATCTTTCGCAGCGCGAGAGTCGTTACGCAGCTTGATAAGAGCTTCGATTTCAGCCACTTCATCATCGTTACCTGCATCACCTTTTAGGAAGGCTTCTGGATCTTGGTGAAGAATACCGATCACATCTGCTAGTTCACGCATTAGCGCACCTAGCTCGCTCGCTTTCTCTAGGTTTTCTGTTTTCAGACGGTTAACTTCGCGCGCCATGTCGAACAGAACTGAGTACGCTTCTGGCGTATTGAAGTCATCGTTCATCGCTGCTGTAAAGCGAGATACGTACTCTTCACCACCAGCAGGAGCAGCATTTAGGTCCAAACCACGTAGAGAAGTGTATAGACGCTCAAGCGAAGCGCGTGCTTGGTTTAGGTTCTCTTCGCTGTAGTTTAACTGGCTACGGTAGTGACCAGACATAAGGAAGTAACGAACCGTTTCTGCATCGTAGTGACCAAGTACGTCACGGATAGTAAAGAAGTTGCCTAGAGACTTAGACATCTTCTCGCGATCTACCATCACCATGCCACTGTGCATCCAAGTATTTACATACTTAGTGTCGTGTGCACAGCATGATTGCGCGATTTCGTTTTCGTGGTGTGGGAACTGAAGATCAGAACCGCCACCGTGAATATCAAAGTGATCGCCTAGGATTGAAGAGTTCATAGCAGAACACTCAATGTGCCAGCCTGGACGACCAGGGCCCCATGGTGATTCCCACGTAGGTTCACCTGGTTTAGACATCTTCCAAAGTACAAAGTCTAGTGGGCTGCGTTTGGCTGTTTCGACATCAACGCGCGCGCCCGCTTGCAACTGATCCAAATCTTGTTTAGACAGTTTGCCGTATTCGTCAAACTTGCGAACCTCAAACATTACATCGCCATTATCCGCAACGTAAGCAAAACCACGTTCAATCAGTTTTTGAACAAGTTCGATGATTTCTGGAATAAACTGGGTTGCACGAGGCTCAATATCAGGACGCTTCATGTTTAATGCGTCGAAGTCTGCGTGCATTTCACCGATCAAGCGCTCGGTCAATGAGTCACAAGACTCGCCATTTTCAGCCGCACGTTTAATGATCTTATCATCGATGTCTGTGATGTTGCGTACAAACGTTAGATCGTAACCTAGGTAACGAAGGTAACGTGATACCACGTCAAAGGAGACAAAAGTGCGACCGTGACCGATGTGACAGAGATCGTAGATGGTAACTCCACAGACATACATACCGACTTTGCCAGCTGTAATTGGTTTGAATTCCTCTTTCTGTCTTGTGAGTGTGTTATATATCTTTAACATGATCTCTATC
>NZ_WXWT01000287.1:0-6483 GCF_009904725.1 Vibrio sp. V43_P6S15P86 | reverse complement strand
GTTAAGTGTCAACAACTCCCTTTCATAATTTGATCTTACGCTTTATGACGAAGATCAGACTAGTTATGGAGTAAAAAGTGAGACTGATGACGATGGGATGAGCCCCCTACAAAAATTAGCGACAGATTTCCTAGCGAGCAATAACATCCAATTAGCTTTAAATATCAATAAGATTGCTTAGCAGAAATTGCTGTAAGACTGAAAAACAAACAATTTTTTGTTGACTATGAATCGGAAACTCGGTAAACGTAGAGTTAAGCAAACACAATTAACGTTGAATATTTATGCCATCTAACAGCCTAGTAGTAATGACCACGACCATTATTATTACCGACACGACACATGTTGGGGCAGGCTGCTGAGCGAAAGAAATTCACAAAAAAGGCCTGTATCCAACAAGATACAGGCCTTTTTTTATGCTTTTTTATCCAGAATTTAGACAAGTTTGAGAAGATATACCGGAGGAAGGGATGCGAGTATTGAAGTTTGGCGGTTCATCACTAGCTGATGCAGATCGCTTTTTAAGAGCGGCAGACATCATTGCCAATAACGCTCAACAAGAAGAAGTGGCGGTTGTTCTTTCAGCCCCAGGTAAAACAACAAATAAGTTGGTTGCGGTCATTGAAGGCGCGTTGCGCAATGGTGAAGCAGAGCTGCAAATCAAAGAGTTGGATGAATCGTTTAAAACGCTCTTCACTCAAATCCAAGTAGTACTCCCCAATATTGATGGTTCAGCTTTCGATAACCAAGTGAAAACCTCGCTATCTCAATTACGTCAATTTGTTCACGGCATCAATCTATTAGGTATGTGCCCAAACAACGTAAATGCGCGCATTATTAGTAAAGGTGAGCGTGTTTCCATTCAGTTGATGAAAGCTGTCTTGGAGGCGAAGGGACAACAAGCGAGCTTGATCGATCCTGTCGAGTATCTGTATGCCCAAGGTGATCATCTTGAAGCTATGGTTGATGTGGATATTTCAACGCAAAACTTCCGTCAAAAACCCCTTCCTCAGGGTCATGTGAACATTATGCCGGGCTTTACAGCTGGCAACGAAAAAGGAGAGCTTGTCACGCTGGGTCGTAATGGCTCTGACTACTCGGCAGCGGTTCTTGCAGCTTGTTTACGCGCAGACTGCTGTGAAATCTGGACCGACGTTGATGGTGTATACAACTGTGACCCACGTTTAGTCGAAGATGCTCGCCTACTTAAATCACTAAGCTACCAAGAAGCGATGGAGCTTTCTTATTTTGGTGCTTCCGTTCTGCACCCGAAAACCATCGCCCCTATTGCTCAATTCCACATTCCATGTCTGATCAAAAACAGCTTTAACCCTCAAGGTGCAGGTACTCTTATCGGCCAAGATACTGGTGAAGATAATCTTGCGATCAAAGGTATTACAACACTTAACGACCTAACCATGGTTAACGTATCAGGCCCTGGTATGAAAGGCATGGTAGGTATGGCGAGCCGTGTATTCGGTGCGATGTCGTCTGCTGGTGTATCTATTGTTCTGATCACTCAGTCTTCTTCTGAATACAGCATCAGCTTCTGTATTGAGGCTGAAGATAAAGCGAAAGCGCAGCAAGTGCTGGCCGATGCGTTCGAGTTAGAACTGAAAGATGGCTTACTAGAACCAGTCGAGTTTATTGATAATGTTTCAATCATTACGCTTGTTGGTGACGGTATGCGCACATCGCGTGGTGTGGCTTCTCGCTTCTTCTCTTCTCTTGCTGAAGTGAACGTGAATATCGTGGCGATAGCACAAGGCTCATCAGAACGTGCGATTTCTGCAGTTATTCCAGAAGACAAAATTTCTGAGGCGATCAAAGCGTGTCACGAAAACCTATTCAACTCGAAACACTTCCTCGATGTGTTCGTTGTTGGTGTTGGTGGTGTGGGTGGCGAGCTGGTGGATCAGATCGAGCGCCAACAAGTCAAACTGGCTGAGAAAGGCATTGTGATTCGAGTTTGTGGCTTAGCAAACAGCAAAGGTCTGTTGCTTGATAGCGAAGGCTTACCGCTCGAGCACTGGCGTGATCGTATGTCAGCAGCCACAGAAGAATTCAGCCTAGCGCGTCTGATTTCTTTGGTACAACGCAATCATATTATCAACCCTGTATTGGTTGATTGTACTTCCAGTGAAGACATTGCTAAACAATACGCCGACTTCCTAGCGGCAGGTTTTCATGTTGTAACACCAAACAAAAAAGCAAACACAGCAAGCATGGCGTACTACCATCAGCTTCGCGATGTGGCTCGTAGCTCCCGTCGTAAATTGATGTATGAAACAACCGTAGGTGCAGGCCTACCGGTTATTGAAAACCTGCAAAACCTAATTTCTGCAGGCGATGAACTGGAGCGTTTCAGCGGTATTCTTTCCGGTTCTCTTTCTTATATTTTCGGTAAGTTAGATGAAGGAATGAGCTTAAGTGAAGCGACGAATATCGCAAAAGAAAATGGCTTTACTGAACCAGATCCTCGTGATGATCTGTCTGGTATGGATGTCGCGCGTAAGTTGTTGATCCTAGCTCGTGAAGCGGGCATGTCACTAGAGCTTGAAGACGTTGTTGTTGACCAAGCGCTACCGCCAGGCTTTGATGATTCAGGCAGTGTTGATGAGTTTATGGCGCGTCTCCCAGAAGCGGACGCTTACTTCAAAGAGTTATCGGCTAAAGCAGCAGAAGAAGGCAAAGTACTGCGTTACGTTGGTGAAATTAACGAAGGAAAGTGCACAGTAAGCATCGCTGCGGTGGATGAAAACGATCCGATGTATAAAATCAAAGACGGTGAAAACGCACTGGCATTTTACAGCCGTTACTACCAGCCAATCCCACTTGTGTTGCGTGGCTATGGCGCAGGTACTGAGGTAACGGCTGCGGGTGTATTCTCTGACGTGATGCGTACTTTAGGTTGGAAACTAGGGGTATAACAAGAATGAGTTCAAGTGATATGGATGTAGTGGTTTATGCCCCAGCATCAATTGGTAATGTAAGTGTTGGTTTTGATGTATTGGGGGCGGCGGTGTCCCCAGTGGATGGAACCTTGCTAGGTGACAGAGTACAAGTTAAGGCAGGGACTGAGCCGTTCAGTCTGAAAACTGCGGGTAATTTTGTCTCTAAGTTGCCTACAGAGCCAAAAGAAAACATCGTTTACGATTGTTGGCTGGTGTTTTCTCGCGAGCTAGATAAAAAAGGTGTTGAGCTAAAACCACTTGAAATGACGCTAGAAAAGAACATGCCAATAGGCTCAGGTTTAGGCTCAAGTGCATGTTCTATCGTGGCGGCGCTGGATGCCTTAAACCGATTCCATGGTCAGCCGCTTAACGAGACAGAGTTGTTAGCGCTGATGGGAGAAATGGAAGGCAAGATCTCTGGTGGTATTCACTACGATAACGTCGCGCCGTGTTACCTTGGTGGTGTCCAGTTGATGCTTGAAGAGCTTGGTATCATCAGTCAAGAAGTGCCTTGTTTTGATGATTGGTACTGGGTCATGGCGTATCCGGGTATCAAGGTATCAACAGCAGAAGCGCGTGAGATCCTACCATCTCAATACCGTCGACAAGATATCATTGCTCATGGCCGCCATCTTGCGGGCTTTATTCATGCGTGTCATTCTGGTCAGCCAGAACTTGCTGCAAAAATGATCAAAGACGTGATCGCAGAACCGTATCGTGAGAAACTGCTTCCAGGTTTTGCGAATGCACGTCAATACGCAGCGTCTGCGGGTGCATTGGCAACCGGTATTTCTGGCAGTGGGCCGACACTGTTCAGTATTTGCAAAGAGAAAGATGTCGCTGAGCGAGTTGCTCGCTGGTTAGAACAAAACTACGTACAAAACGAAGAAGGATTCGTCCACGTTTGTCGTCTAGATAAGCAGGGTTCGAAAGTAACAGGAAGTGAGCTATGAAGCTTTACAATATAAAAGAAAATGATGAACAAGTTTCCTTTGGCCAAGCCGTTCGCCAAGGGTTAGGCCGTAACCAAGGTCTATTTTTCCCATCGGAATTACCAAAGTTTGAAGACGTTGATGCGCTACTGGCAGAAGACTTTGTTTCTCGTAGCACTAAGATTTTATCAGCGTTTATCGGTGATGAGCTGGCGGAAGAGCAAGTCAACGCGCTTGTGGACGCAGCGTTCCAATTCCCGGCGCCAATCAATCAAGTCAAAGACGGTGTTTACGCGTTAGAGCTTTTCCATGGTCCAACGCTGGCATTTAAAGATTTTGGCGGTCGCTTTATGGCGCAATCTCTTGCGGCGGTATCGGACGGTGGCAAGATCACCATTCTGACTGCGACCTCTGGCGATACTGGCGCAGCCGTTGCGCACGCTTTCTATGGTATGGAAGACATCAACGTTGTGATTCTTTACCCGAAAGGCAAGATTAGCCCACTGCAAGAGAAGCTATTCTGTACGCTAGGCAAGAACATTCACACTGTCGCGATCGATGGCGACTTCGATGCGTGTCAGGCACTGGTTAAGCAAGCTTTTGATGATTCTGCACTGCGTGAAGAGATCGGTCTTAACTCTGCAAACTCAATCAACATCAGCCGTTTGATGGCGCAAATCTGTTACTACTTTGAAGCCGCTGCGCAAATGAGCAAGCAAGAGCGTGAAAACCTAGTGGTATCAGTACCAAGCGGTAACTTCGGTAACCTAACTGCTGGTCTACTGGCAAAAGCGCTGGGCTTGCCTATCAAACGCTTTATCGCTGCAACTAATGCCAATGACACGGTTCCTCGCTACCTAGAAACAGGTAAGTGGGAGCCAAAACCAACAGTAGCAACGACATCGAACGCGATGGACGTGAGCCAACCAAACAACTGGCCTCGTATCGAAGAGCTATGCCGTGTGAAAGAGTGGGGCTTGGAGACGCTAGGTAAAGGTGCAGTATCTGATGAGCAAAGCGCACAGTCAGTGAAAGACTTACATGCTCTAGGCTATCTATGCGAACCGCACGGTGCGATTGCTTACCGCGTTCTTGAAGAGCAACTGCAAGACGGTGAAACCGGTCTGTTCCTATGTACTGCTCACCCTGCGAAGTTCAAAGAAGTGGTGGATGATATTCTAGAATCCGATATCGACCTTCCTGCACCACTAGCGAAGCACGCTGCGATGGAGCTGCTATCGGAAGATCTCGACGCAGACTTTGACGCATTGAAACAAGTACTGCGCCGCGTGCAGTAAGCTTCAAAGTATAGTAAGTATCAAAAACAGAAATAACGAGAGGTGAATGAGTAATCATTCACCTTTTTTATTGTCGGTAAGTTTTGACTCTCTTTATGATTGAGAAACGAACTTAACTAAATGAGATGGAAAGAGAAGCATGCATTTTTTGATTTTTCTTGGCTCAGTGAGAGACAGCACGCCACCACGACCAGCCCGCTTGGGCATGCGAGTGAGTAGAGCTTGTGAAACGTTGTTTAAGAATCAGTATTCGCAACATACCGTCGAAATCATTGACCCATTGAACTACGACTTTGACGACGTGTTTAAGCCTGAGTTTGCTTACCATCGCGCTAAAGTGCCAGCCCACTTGAGAGAACTGGCAGACAAAATTAAAAGTGCCGATGGGTACGTGATGGTCAGTCCGGAATATAACCATTCGATGAGTCCTGCCTTGGCTAATATGCTTAACCATTTTGGTAGTTCGCTGTTTTCTTATAAGCCAAGTGCTATCGTGACCTATTCTGCTGGACAATGGGGTGGTGTTCGAGCTGCAGTGTCGATGCGTACCTTCTTATCTGAACTTGGATGTCTACCTGTCTCGGCGATGATTCACATTCCGAAAGCGCAAGAAGTGTTTGACGAACAGGGTGTCGTTGCGGATGAATTGCAGCAGACGCAGTGGGACAGCTATATGAATCGCACAATACATCAATTGATTTGGTGGGCAGAAGGCGCTTCACAACAAAGAGAAAGGCTTGACCCAACCTCACTGGCTGAAGTGTTTAAGAAGGATCCGTCACAGAGAAATGCTCCGTAAAGGAACAGAACGGTTAGATGCATGGAAAAACAAAAAAAGCTTGGCCATTGAGACCAAGCTTTTTAAATGTGAGTAAGTCGATTTTATTGAGATTATAGCGTCTCAGTAAAAGTACGAGCGATGACGTCACGTTGCTGTTCTGGAGTCAGCGAGTTGAAACGTACTGCGTAACCAGAAACACGGATAGTTAGTTGTGGGTATTTCTCTGGGTGTGCAACTGCATCTTCTAGTGTTTCGCGTTTAAGCACGTTCACGTTTAGGTGTTGACCGCCTTCGATGCGAGGAGCTGTTTCGATTGCTACTTCACGGCTTTCGTATTCACCTAGATCGCTGATTGCGATAACTTGGTCTGCTTCGTAGCCAGCAGTTGCAGCAACACAACGAGCTTCATTTTTTTCGCTATCTAATAGCCAGATAGAGTTTAGTAGGTCGTCGTTTGCCGCTTTTGTAATTTGGATACCTTGGATCATCACTATCTCCTAGACCACTTACGTGGTGAT
>NZ_WXWT01000057.1:0-6501 GCF_009904725.1 Vibrio sp. V43_P6S15P86 | reverse complement strand
CTTGTTATGTGTTTGCTTACTTTGATTATGAACAGGGACCTAACTTCACCTCAGTTCGCTCCACTCGAGGGGTTGTTGATTTTGTGCGTTTTGGTGCTCAACCGAAAGAAGTCCAAGGTGACTTAGTCTTTGAATTGATGCAGCTAGAAAAATGCTGTAATGACAATACCGCTTCTGAGTGTATGCCAAAACCAGGTGATCAAATCCGAGTTAAGAGCGGTCAGTTTGCAGGTATAGATGCTATCTTCCAAGAGCAAGATGGTGAGAAACGCTCAATCATGTTAGTGCAGATGATCACTAAACGAGTGCCTGTCAGCATAGACAATAGTGATTTAGATTTAAAATAGCCTAATTCCATCAAACATAAAAAGAGGTGCAAAAGCACCTCTTTTTGATCGTATCTAATTTTCTGTCTGTTTTAAAAGGGTTGGACGAACCAACCCTTATCTTTATCGTAGAGAATTAGTATGAATCGTTGTGAACGGTCTGTACTGCACGACCTGATGGGTCAACACAGTTTTGGAACGATTCATCCCATTCAATCGCTTTCGCTGATGAACAAGCTACTGAAGGACCACCTGGCACACACTCAGCCGCTGAAGGTAGTGGGAATAGCTCTTCAAAGATTTCTCGGTACACGTAACCTTCTTTGGTGGTTGGCGTGTTGTATGGGAAGCGGTATTGAGCCGTTTCCATCTGCTGATCCGTCACTTTTTGCTCTGCGACTTCTTTCAACGTATCAATCCAGCTGTAACCTACGCCATCAGAGAACTGCTCTTTTTGACGCCATGCGATCGACTCTGGCAAGTAATGCTCAAAACACTCGCGTAGAATGTGTTTTTCCATTTTGCCGTTGCCACACATCTTATCTGCTGGGTTTAGGCGCATTGCAACGTCGATAAACTCTTTATCAAGGAACGGAACTCGGCCTTCAACCCCCCATGCCGCTAGCGATTTGTTTGCGCGCGCGCAGTCAAACATGTTCAGAGCAAGCAGCTTACGTACCGTTTCTTCGTGGAACTCTTTCGCGTTTGGTGCTTTGTGGAAATATAGGTAACCACCAAAAATCTCATCTGCACCTTCACCAGAGAGTACCATCTTAATGCCCATCGCTTTGATCTTGCGACCCATTAAGAACATAGGCGTGGATGCGCGAATGGTGGTCACATCGTACGTTTCGATGTGGTAAATCACGTCGCGAATCGCGTCGAGACCTTCTTGGATTGTGTAAGTCATCTCATGGTGCACAGTACCAATTTGATCGGCAACTTCTCGAGCTGCTTTTAAATCTGGTGCACCTTCTAGACCCACAGCAAAAGAGTGCAGTTGAGGCCACCAAGCTTCTGACTTTTCATCGTCTTCAATTCGCATTGCAGCAAAACGTTTAGCTACAGCAGAGGTGATGGATGAATCTAAACCACCTGATAGTAAAACACCGTATGGAACATCCGTCATTAGTTGGCGTTTAACCGCTGCTTCTAGTGCTTCAGTCAGTTCTTCTTTACTGGTGGTGTTACCTTGAACGGCAGCGTATTCGTTCCAGTCACGAACATAGTAACGCGTTGGCTCGGCATCTTTTGAACTGTAGTAGCTACCTGGAGGGAACTCGCTCACTGTTTTACATACTGGAACAAGTGCCTTCATCTCTGATGCAACATAGTAGTTGCCATGCTCATCATGACCTTGATAAAAAGGGATAATGCCAATGTGGTCGCGACCGACTAAGTATTCGTCTTTTTCTTCATCGTACAGAACAAAAGCGAAAATACCGTTTAGTTCTTCAAGGAGATCTGCACCCATATCTTGGTATAGTGCAAGAATGACCTCACAGTCTGAATCGGTTTGAAACTCGTATTTTCCTTCGTAACGAGCACGAATTTCTTTATGGTTGTAGATTTCACCATTGACTGCAAGGATGAGCTTTTTATCAGGGCTGTATAGCGGTTGTGCACCACTATTTAGACCAACAATCGCCAAGCGCTCATGCGCTAAAATAGCACGCTCTGAAGAGTAAATCCCAGACCAGTCTGGGCCACGGTGACGAAGTTTTTTCGACATCTCTAATGCGATAGGGCGCAATGCGGCTGCATCGCTTTTAATGTCTAAAATGCCAAATACTGAACACATACTACATCCTTACTAAACTAAACAATTTCTAATCGGTATGGTTTAAATTTGCCATTACTAATAAAAAAAGCAACGTTTTGTGATTAAAAAAATGATAAAAAGCCTTGTTGTATGGAAAATATTTAACTTAATCGTTGTTTTGGTGAATGAGATCAAGGTTTGGTATGAAAACCATACAAAAAAGCCTTTCTATTGATAGAAAGGCTTTTAAGAAATATTAGTATGGTTGCTTATTTAATTGGTGTGAATTTAGGTTGAAGTTGTTTACAGACGTGTCGAGCAAAACCGCTACCAGCTTCACTATAAATATTGAATGCTGCGTCAACGCCATTTTCAAGTAAGCCTTCCAATTGATCTGGGTACTCGGCGATTGCGGCAATTTGCCCTTTATATTTTCTGCGTTTAAGCTGCTCAAGTGCTGTTTGGTTACCTTGATGATGTGGCATGGCAAGCAGAACCAGTTTTACATGACCTGTATCTAAAATTCGCTCCCAGAAATCCGGGTCGGTGGCATCACCAGAAATCACATTTCTTCCTTCTGAACGATGATGATGTGCAGCGTCTTCACGAATTTCTATACCCAATGAAATTTTGCCATAGCGTGAACGTAGCTCATCATAAGCGCCCGTTCCAATACGCCCCATACCTAAGATCAATACTTGGGCATGACCTGGGTTGATGAGTTGGTCGCGTTGATTGAGCTTTTCTGCGGCTGTCTCTTGCAGCCACTTACCTGAATGTTGATAAATTTTATGGCTAAGGCGGTTAAGTGGCGCGGAAATTACAAAGGATACCGACACCGCAACCGCAATCGCAGCAAGCATATCACTTGGCATCCAGCCCATTTTATAGGCCAACCCAGCAACAATAAGACCAAACTCACTGTAGTTAAATAGTGATAAAGAGGCGAGCAAAGAGGTACGTACTCGAAACTTAAAATGATTAATAGTGACGAAGTACAAGAGTCCTTTGATTGGTAGCAGTAAGATAAATAGCAGGGCGAGAACGACGCCATTCACGCTCAATGAGGCGGATAAACCAATGTTTAAAAAGAAGCAGACTAAAAAGAGCTCCTTCATATTGAATAACGACTTGGATAGTTCTGAGGCTTTTGGGTGACCTGCGAGTAGCATGCCTAAAATTAGCGCGCCCAAGTCTGGTTTCATCCCGACCAACTCGAATAGCCCAGCACCGACAACAAGCGCGAAGAAAATACCGAATAGCACCAGCATTTCGCCGTGGCCAACTTTATCGAGCAGCTTATAGAATAGGGGACGAAGGAAAGGCAGTGCGAACAAACCGATGGCATACCATTCTGGGACTTTTCCGGTTGAAGCAGTCAGGAATACCACGGCAAAAATATCTTGCATAACCAAGATACCGATCGCGAGTGTGCCGTAGGTCGCGTTCATTTCGCCTTTTTCTTGCAATGCTTTTACGGCAAAAACGGTACTAGAGAACGATAGTGCAAAAGCTAAAAGCAGGATTTGGCTGCCGTCCATACTGGCTAGCGAAGTCAAGCCCAGTAGTTTTAAGCCGGATAACGCTAGGGCAAAAAAAGCGGTAGAGAGTATGTTGTGGGCGGTTGCCCCTCCCCATATTTCTTTGGACAGCAGGGTTTTTACATCGAGTTTGAGTCCAATAGTAAACAGAAGAAGAGTAACACCAAGATCTGCGAGAGTGACGATAACGTCATTGCTTTGGTAACCAAATGCATGCAAGCCAAATCCAGCTAGTAGAAAACCAACGAGGGGAGGGAGGCTGCATTTAAGCGCAATAAAACCAGCTAAAAAAGCGGCTGTAATTAGAATAATTTCCATACTGTTGAGCTGTATTCCTGATATACAAAAACGGGCTGTGAAAACACAGCCCGAGATTGTAACTCAATTGGTTGTATAAACTTAGTCTTCCAGTAACTTTTGTAACAAAACTCCGTTTAGCATAGCGCGTTTAATCATCGCAAATGCGCCCATCGTTGGCTGCTTATCAATGTGAGAAGCCACGATAGGGAGGTCGTTATGGAAAGTTTTAAGAGATTGATTCTCTACGTTGCGTTGAATTGCAGGGAAAACAATATCTTGTGCTGCAGTAATATCGCCAGCAATGACAATTTTCTGAGGGTTAAACAAGTTAACGGTAATTGCAATCGCTTTACCTAACTGGTTACCCACTCGCACTAAACTCTGCTTTGCGAGTTCGTCACCATCCATTGCATGCTGACACACAGCTTCAATCGTGATGTTTTCAAGGTCAGTCAAGCTTGACTCATAGCCTTGAGCAATCAATTGTTTTACTCGTTGGATAATGGCTGGGTTCGCTGCTACGGTTTCTAAGCAACCAAAGTTCCCACATTGGCACTGTTCACCAAGCGGATCGATTTGGATATGACCAATTTCACCGACGTTGCGGTTAAAACCAAGAAAAACCTGGCCGTTAACGATAATACCTGCGCCAGTACCGCGGTGAACGCTAACTAAAATGGAGTCCTGACAGTCTTGGCTTGCCCCAAAGTAGTGCTCCGCTAGCGCCATGCCACGTACGTCATTCCCAACAAAGCATGCGGTATTAAACTTCTCTCCAACAATTTCACCCAACGCCAGATTATCGATATCGGTATTCGGCATGTACTCAACTACTCCTGTTGTTGGGTTAACAAGGCCCGGTAGCGTAATACCAATTGCGATGAGCTGATCAATTTTGTCTTCGCAACGGTTAACGAAGTCTTTAAGTAAATCGATAAGCCCAGCGATCAAGTCTGCTTGGTTGGTGTAATGCAGTTCGTGCTGATCTTCCGCAAGTGCAGTGCCACCTAAATCGTACAAACAAAATTGTACGTAATCTCGACCTAAACGAACCGCAATAGAATGGAAGGGTTTGACTTCGGTGGTCAGAGAGATTGCACGACGACCACCAGTTGAAGCTTGCTGGGCGACCTCTTTAATAAGGCCGCGCTCTAAAAGTTGGCGGGTTATTTTGGTAACACTAGCAGGTGCGAGCTGGCTCACATCTGCGACTTGAATACGGGAGATAGGACCTTGCTGATCAATCAGCCTATATACCGCAGCGCTGTTAAGCTGTTTTACTAAATCTACATTACCAATCTGTCCGCCATTCATGCTTAATTTTGCTCGTATTGTCCGTTAACAACCGTCGCTTTTACTTTGAAGTCACGATCGAAAATGGTCAGGTTTGCAACCATCCCTTTTCGAACTCGGCCAAGGCGATCCTCAACACCAATTGCAGTTGCTGGGTATAACGTGGCCATTCGTAGAGCTTCGTCTAAAGCGATCCCCGCGTGCTCAACTGAATTCTGAACTGCTTCTATCATTGTCAAAGCTGAGCCGCCTAGTGTGCCGTTTTCATCAACACACTTACCATCTCGGTAATATACTTTCTTACCGACAAAAATAAAGTGATCAATGTTAGCACCTGCTGGAGCTGTGGCATCCGTCACCAAAACAAGCTTTTCACCTTTGATTTTATGAGCAATTCGGATGTTTGCGTAGTCTACGTGGAAACCATCAGCAATAATGCCAGCATAAACGTCAGGAGTATCGTAAATTGCACCAACAACTCCAGGTTCACGACCAACCATTGGTGTCATCGCATTAAATAGGTGTGTGGCAAAAGTAATACCTGCTTCAAAGCCTTTACGCGCTTCGGCGTAGGTCGCATTTGTATGACCAATAGAAACCACGATGCCGGCTGCTTTTAATCGTGCAATATGCTCTGGATCGTTTTGCTCTGGTGCAAGCGTTACTTTAGCGATGATATCGGCGTTTGCGCAGATAAGATCAATCATGCTTTCATCTGACGGGCGAATAAAATCGACGTTGTGGATACCTTTTTTCGCGACGTTAAGATAAGGACCTTCTAGGTGTAGACCAAGTGATTGGTTTTGATATTGGTTATGATATTCACGAGCGGCAGAAATTGCAGTTCGCATATCTTCGTCTGATGAAGTAATGAGCGTTGGTAAGAAGCTAGTACAGCCGGACTTGAGGTTTGCTTCGTGCATGATTTGCATGGTTTCCGGTGTGATTGCATCGTTTAGCATTACACCGCCACAGCCATTCAGTTGCAGGTCTATAAAGCCCGGACTTAGGTTTGCGCCTGCGAGGTCTTTTACTTCGATGCCCTGAGGTAGCTCTGCAACCGGCACAATAGATTGAATAAGGTCGTTTTCGATGATGACCGCATGATCGGTAAGAACATCACTACCGGTATAAATTTTACAGTTACTTAGCGCGTACATAGTCAGCTAGTCCTTATAGATGAGAATTCAATTTCTATATCGTTACCTAAGTGGAGACTGCTTTAGTCATATGGGTACTTAGTTTGTATCACTGAATTAGATAACGAGTCACATACAGC
>NZ_WXWT01000142.1:0-6507 GCF_009904725.1 Vibrio sp. V43_P6S15P86 | reverse complement strand
ATTTGATTGCTCGAATTACAAGCTCTTTTTTGGTTTTTGTTATAACCAAACGTTTGCCTGATTTATTGATAATTTTAAGAACTTCGAACGATTTGGCGCGAAAGGTGCAATATTTGTGAGGTTTTGGACTGGAAAACGTTTGCACACCCAACAGGGCTTTGAGAGAATTATGACCTACTTTTCGTTTCGCTTAATGTACTCAGGAGCAGACATGTCGTCTCGTAAACATCTTGCCAATGCAATTCGTGCTCTAAGCATGGATGGTGTTCAACAAGCTAACTCAGGCCACCCAGGCGCACCAATGGGTATGGCTGATATCGCTGAAGTTCTTTGGCGCTCTCACCTAAACCACAACCCATCAAACCCAGAGTGGGCCGACCGCGACCGCTTCGTGCTATCAAACGGTCACGGCTCAATGCTTATTTACTCTCTACTGCACTTAAGCGGTTATGAGCTATCTATTGACGATCTGAAAAACTTCCGTCAATTGCACTCAAAAACCCCAGGTCACCCAGAGTACGGCTACGCGCCTGGTATCGAGACAACAACGGGTCCTCTTGGTCAAGGCATCACTAATGCTGTTGGTATGGCTATCGCAGAGAAAGCACTAGCGGCACAGTTCAACAAAGAAGGTCACGACATCGTTGACCACTTTACGTATGTGTTCATGGGTGACGGCTGCCTGATGGAAGGCATCTCGCACGAAGCATGCTCTCTAGCAGGTACGCTAGGTCTAGGCAAACTGATCGCGTTTTGGGATGACAACGGTATCTCTATCGACGGTCACGTTGAAGGTTGGTTCTCTGACGATACACCTAAGCGTTTCGAAGCTTACGGCTGGCACGTAATCCCAGCGGTAGACGGTCACGATCCTGAAGCAATCAACGCAGCGATTGAAGCGGCTAAAGCGGATCCTCGCCCGACTCTAATCTGTACTAAAACAATTATCGGTTTCGGTTCTCCTAACAAGTCTGGTTCGCACGACTGTCACGGTGCGCCATTAGGTCACGATGAGATTCAAGCGGCTCGCGAATACCTAGGTTGGGAGTACGGTCCATTTGAAATCCCTGCAGATGTTTACGCTGAGTGGGACGCAAAAGAAGCAGGTGCAGCGAAAGAAGCGGCTTGGAATGAAAAGTTCGAAGCATACGCAGCAGCTTACCCTGCAGAAGCAGCAGAGCTTAAACGTCGTCTAAACGGCGAACTTCCAGCAGAATGGGAAGAAAAAGCGAACCAAATCATTGCTGATCTTCAAGCAAACCCAGCGAACATTGCATCACGTAAAGCATCGCAAAATGCACTAGAAGCGTTTGGTCAAATGCTTCCTGAATTCATGGGCGGCTCAGCTGACCTAGCGCCTTCTAACCTGACCATGTGGTCTGGTTCTAAGTCTCTAGAAACGGATGACTTCTCTGGCAACTACATCCACTACGGTGTACGTGAATTCGGTATGACTGCTATCATCAACGGTATCGCATTGCACGGTGGTTTCGTTCCTTACGGTGCGACATTCCTAATGTTCATGGAATACGCGCGTAACGCAATGCGTATGGCTGCGCTGATGAAAATTCAGAATATCCAAGTGTACACGCACGATTCGATCGGTCTTGGCGAAGATGGCCCAACTCACCAACCTGTTGAGCAAATGGCATCTCTACGCGTAACGCCAAACATGAGCACATGGCGTCCATGTGACCAGGTTGAGTCTGCCGTAGCATGGAAACTAGCGATTGAACGTAAAGATGCACCAACAGCACTTATCTTCTCTCGTCAAAACTTAGCGCAACAAGATCGTACAGCTGAGCAAGTAGCGAACATCGCGAAAGGTGCTTACATCCTGAAAGATTGTGAAGGCCAGCCAGAGCTTATCCTTATCGCAACAGGCTCTGAAGTTGAGCTAGCAGTAGAAGCTGCGACTCAACTAACGGCAGAAGGTAAGAAAGTACGCGTGGTTTCAATGCCATCAACAGATGCATTCGACAAACAAGACGCCGCTTACCGTGAAGCAGTATTGCCATCAGACGTAACGGCACGCATCGCTATCGAAGCGGGCATCGCAGACTTCTGGTACAAGTACGTTGGTTTCGACGGTCGCATCATCGGTATGACTTCATTTGGTGAATCTGCACCTGCTGGTCAGCTATTCGAGATGTTTGGCTTCACGACTGAAAACGTAGTGAACACAGCAAAAGAATTGCTAGCGTAACTGCTAGATTGTCTCAATAGTCCGAACGTAAAGGACGACTGTTAGATACTAAAGTTGGAAAGGCCATCATTGCGATGGCCTTTTTTGTTTTTTGTCAGGTTTTCCAACCTTGTGGAATGCTTTGGTGAATACAGTCTAAAAGTACGGATAAGCGCAGTGGTGGTCTTCCTGCAGGCGTATAGCAGTTAATGGAGATGGGCTCTGAAAGCCAACCTTCTAAGCAAGGTGTGATTCGACCCGGATGATGTTTCTCGTAGCCGCTTGCTGTCCAAGTTGGCAGCAGTCCAATACCATGACCATTCGCGATGCTGTCGATCTGCATTGCGATGTTGTCGCTGTATAAGCGACTCACAAATGGCTCTAAAAAGAACTCACCGTGTTGAGGGTGTGCTAGCATCAATCCATTTTCTTGCACTGAACCAAAATCGATCCATGGATGTGCTTCAAGCTCTTTGGGGTGCGGTATAGGCCCATGTTGTTTTAGATAATTTGGAGAGGCAAAAGGCGTATAGCGAAATACCCCCAGCACTTCTTTTCGCCAGTCTAGCTCTTTACGTTCACCGAGCCAGATGAACAAATCTGGGTCATGGTGCGCTTCAGAAAAGTCACTGGTAAGCTGAACCCTAACATCAGGATTATCGGCAAGAAAACCGTTGAGCACACCACCTAGCCAACTTCTAACTAATGCTGTGTGACAAACAATATGCAGCGGCCCTGAAACTTGGTTTGTTAAACCTTGAAGCGCGTCATAACTCTCTTCACTTAGCTCAAGAATCTGGCGACTGTAGTGGGCAAAAATTTCTCCCGCTCTTGTCAGAACTAATCGGTTACCTTGTCTTGCGGTTAGAGCCTGACCGAAATCTTCTTCTAATTGTGCTAAGCGACGACTTAGCGTTGATTTAGGCTGGTTAAGGGCCTTGGCAGCGGCGGTCAAACTCTTATGCTGATTGAGCGCATCAAAGGCTCGAATTGATGCTAAGTCGTGCATATTTCATTTACTCCTTACTGCGTTATGCACGGGTTCCATAAACGGGAAGAACCGTTCCATAACTCTCACTATGCATCTCATTCTATTTGTGAATAATTTACTTTCGAAAATAATAATCATTATCAATTATGGAGATGTAGATGTCTACTCTTAGACTGCCAGTTATTACTGCAACTGGTATTTTAGCCTTCGTCAGTGTTCCTCATGTGTTTGCCAATGATGCGGTTTCTAAAATGGAAACAGTGGTTGTAACTGCATCAAGTTATGAGCAATCTCAAGCGGACGCGCCTGCAAGTATTAGTGTGATTTCACGTGAGGAGTTGGACTCTCGTTATTACCGCGATGTGACTGATGCACTAAAAAGTGTGCCTGGTGTCGTCGTAACAGGTGGTGGTGACACTACCGATATCAGTATCCGTGGTATGGGTTCTAAATACACTTTGATACTGGTCGATGGTAAACGTCAAAGCACACGTGAAACTCGCCCAAATAGTGACGGCCCCGGTATCGAACAAGGTTGGTTACCTCCTCTTCAAGCGATTGAGCGAATTGAAGTTATCCGTGGTCCAATGTCGACGCTTTATGGTTCTGATGCGATTGGTGGTGTAATTAACGTGATCACGCGAAAAGACGCGATGGAGTGGACAGGTAATGTTCAGCTAGGCACGGTTCTGCAAGAAAACAGTCGCTCGGGCGGAGAGCAGAGCGCGAATTTCTTCGTCAATGGGCCGCTAGCCGAAAATCTATCTCTCCAAGTATACGGTCAGTATACCGCAAGAGAAGAAGACGATATTGAATACGGCTATGAAGATAAAGATATGCAAAGTATCTCTTCAAAACTGACCTACCAGATTAATGACCGCCATTCTGTGCAACTAGAGGGTGGCACATCGGCACAAAGTCGTCGCGGTAACGTTGGCCTTTCCGTACCAACGACGGGTTGCCGAAGAGGTTGTGAGGATTCACTCAACGAATATCGTCGTAATTATGTAACGCTAAGTCACAATGGCGACTGGGACTCGGTTGGCATCTCAGATACTTACTTACAACGTGAAGAGAGCGAGAACAAATCTCGCGAGATGACGATCACCAACACCACGTTCAAATCGAGCTTAGTGACTGGAATTGGAAACCATACGCTGACGACTGGTGTGGACGCCACTCATGCAGAGCTTGAGGATTTCACCTCCAACAAAGCGTCATCGAAGACCGAAACATCGAATACGCAGTGGGCTGTTTTCATTGAAGATGAATGGAGAATCGCCGATCCGTTTAGCGTTACGCTTGGTGGTCGTCTAGATCATGACGAAAACTATGGCGCGCACTTTAGTCCGCGTGTCTATGGTGTATGGCGAGTTGACCCGTCTTGGACTGTGAAAGGTGGCGTGGCAACAGGTTTCCGTTCTCCGCAATTACGTGAAATTACTCCTGGTTGGGCGCAAGTCAGTGGCGGCGGTAATATCTACGGTAACCCAGACCTTGACCCTGAAACGTCGCTAAACAAAGAAATCAGTGTCTTGTACCAAGGTGACTCCGGTTTAGATGTCTCTTTGACTGCGTTCCATAATGAGTTCAAAGACAAGATCACACGTGTTGTTTGTCCAGATACCATCTGTACTGATGGACCAAACCAATGGGGTGCAGATCCAACGTACCGCATTAACGTGGACGAAGCGGTCACACAAGGTATTGAAGCGACCTTAGCATCGCCGTTAACGGAAACCATTTACCTCAGCTCGAGCTACACATTTACCGACTCAGAGCAAAAAACAGGTGAATACAAAGGCATGCCACTGCAGCAGTTACCAAAGCATTTGTTTAATGTGGATGTAACCTGGCAAACAACAACAGATCTAGAAAGCTGGGCTAAAGTCACTTACCGAGGTAAAGAAATGGATCCGGTTACTGGCCCATCAAGAAACAGTATCGTAGAGCCTGCTTATACTTTTGTTGACGCTGGTGTGACATACCAGTTAACCGATAATACTCGTATTAAAGGTGCGATCTATAACTTGCTGGATGAGGAAATCAGTTACGAAGAATACGGATATGTCGAAGATGGTCGTCGCTACTGGTTAGGTTTAGACGTCGCATTTTAATTATTGTTGTAATAAGGCCGAGCATTGTCTCGGCCTTTTTTAATCCTGCTTTACTATGATTCAACAGGTGCGTTTTTCAGCCTGATCAGGTAGTATCTGTGACACGAAATTTTTGGTAGGGCGAAGGATAAATGCTAAAGGTTGCGATCAATGGATTTGGACGTATAGGTCGTAATGTTCTGCGAGCCGTGTATGAAAGCGGAAAACATCAGCAGATCAAGGTTGTGGCGGTTAACGAATTAGCGCAGCCAGAAGCGATGGCGCACCTACTGCAATATGACACTAGTCATGGTCGCTTCGGTAAAAAAATCTCCCACGACCAAGAACACTTGCATGTTCATCATGACAGCGGCGAATATGATTCTATTCGCATTCTTCACCTCTCTGAACTCGAATTACTTCCTTGGCGCGATTTAGAAGTCGATATTGTTTTGGATTGCACTGGCGTGTTTGGTTCACAAGCCGATGGGCAAGCGCATATAGAAGCTGGCGCGAAGAAAGTGCTGTTTTCACACCCGGGCGCAAGCGACATAGATAATACGATTATCTATGGTGTGAACCACGAAACTCTGAAAGATGAACACCGTGTTGTCTCTAATGGCTCATGCACCACCAACTGTATCGTTCCCATCATTAAAGTGTTAGATGAAGCCTTCGGTATTGAGTCCGGTACCATTACCACGATTCACTCTTCCATGAACGATCAGCAAGTAATCGATGCGTACCATAACGATCTACGCCGTACCCGCGCTGCGAGCCAATCTATTATTCCGGTTGACACCAAGTTGCATAAGGGGATTGAAAGAATCTTCCCGAAATTTTCCAACAAATTCGAAGCAATTTCTGTTCGTGTCCCAACCGTTAACGTCACCGCAATGGATTTAAGTGTCACAATTAATACAAATGTGAAAGTTAATGACGTAAATCAAACCATTGTTAACGCATCTCAGTGTACATTACGTAACATTGTTGACTATACTGAATCGCCACTCGTTTCCATCGACTTTAACCACGACCCCCATAGTGCGATTGTAGATGGAAGCCAGACTAGAGTGAGTAACGGGCAACTCGTAAAAATGCTCGTTTGGTGCGACAACGAATGGGGCTTTGCTAACCGGATGCTGGATACTGCCTTAGCAATGCAAGCTTCTTCGCAAGTGGAGCAGTAATGACGAAGAAGTGATGGAGAATTTTTATTTCAAGCCTTGAAATAA
>NZ_WXWT01000093.1:0-6538 GCF_009904725.1 Vibrio sp. V43_P6S15P86 | reverse complement strand
ATATTACTGACAGTATAAAATTAATTTTATATTTATAGTTTTTCTTATGAAAAGTGGTATATTTAGAAGGTAAACAATAGAAGAAAACGTCTCATCTTGGTGCAAGTTTGCACTATTATGACGCAGCAATTAAAAAATAATTTCAGTTTTATTTTAAATATCTAAATAACATCAATTAACTGGCATTTAACGTATAGAATCACTTTTTATCTATTGAAGTACCGGTACGGTGCAATATTCGGTGGTACCATATCCTAAAGCAATCATCTAAATTCTTTAACCCAAGTAAATTGATGTTATACCCAAATGACGTCAAGATGCAGAAATCGTGTCAGTGACATGCTCCGCAGGGCGAGTTGCCTTACCCATAGCCTTTGTTAACGATTTTTGATTTAGAGCCACTAGATCTTCAAATCGTTGCCGTGCCTGTGAGCCAAGTCATTCTCGCTGAACCTGGCACCTTGAGGTTATTTGGGGATATTTGGGGATAGTATCCTTTATCAATTTGCACTATCTTTGTGGCTTCTATCAAATCACTTAGTTATCAACAAACATGAATCTTGCATTGCTCAGTATGTTCATCCCTACCTTCTTTTTTGTCTCAATTACACCAGGAATGTGCATGACGCTCGCCTTAACGCTAGGAATGAGTATCGGTTATCGCCGCACATTATGGATGATGATTGGTGAACTCGTCGGTGTCGCGCTGGTTTCAGTCTCGGCCGTATTAGGGATCGCAGCGATCATGCTCAACTATCCTTGGATGTTTGTCGCACTAAAGTTTATTGGTGGCGGCTACTTACTCTATCTTGGTGTAGAAATGTGGCGATCTCGAGGTAAGTTAGCAATAAATGTCGATAATTTGGAGACACCCAGAAGTGGCAATGTCGCGCTCATCATGCAAGGCTTCGTTACCGCTATCGCAAACCCAAAAGGCTGGGCATTTATGATTTCTCTGCTGCCGCCTTTTATCGATCAAAATGCGGCTCTTGCTCCACAGCTAATCGTGCTTGTCTCCATCATTCTTCTTTTTGAGTTCATTTGTATGTCTCTGTATGCCACGGGTGGTAAAGGACTGAAACGCGTGTTGGGTCAATCAAAGAATGTGCGCCTGATGAACCGTATCGCGGGCACTTTAATGATGGGGGTTGGTGTTTGGCTATTACTGAGCTAAAGCAACGCTGGAAATGATGAAAAATATCCTAAGAAAAATTACGCGAAACATAAGTGAAGTATTAGATTTTCAGGCCCGGGTTTGGGTCGTAAACGTTTATGCTGGAGAACACAAAGGCGAATCTTGAGTTGTAAACGAAGACAGCTTTTCCGGGCCATTGCAATGGATGAAAAAGAAAGGTTATCACACATCCATGCTGCGCCTGGTTGAATCGATGAAGCGCTCTCAAATCATTGAGTTCGATTTAGGTCACGTCAAACACCGCCTGATGCGTGTGAAATAGCACAAAGTAAAACGCCACTCAAACTGAGTGGCGCAAGCACTTTTACCTTCAGCACCTCGTATTACGGCGCGGTATCAATCTCAACGGGCAAGTAATGCTTAGGTTCTAGTTTGAACAGTTCAGGTAATACGGTACCAATGGAAATGGAAGACCATGTACCTGATAGCACACCAATAAACATCGCTGTTGAGAAACCCGCTAGCGGTGCTCCCCCCATAATCCATAGTGCACCAACAGTAATCAGTGTTGTGCCTGAAGTCACCATCGTTCTAGAGAACGTCGCGATGACAGCCTGGTCATTGATGTCTTCCATTTTCCAACTTTGTTTCGCGATCAGTAGCTCACGAATTCGATCTGAAATGATGATCGAATCATTCAATGAGTAGCCTAAAATTGCCAATACGGCAGCAAAAACCGTTAAGTTGAATTCCATTTGGGTAACGGCAAAGAAGCCGAGGACGACAATTACGTCATGAGCCAGAGCAAATACAGAGCCACTCGCTAAGCGCCATTCAAAACGGAAACACAAGTAACCAAGGATGCTCAGCACACAAATCAATAGTGCTAAACCGCCTTGATCAAACAAATCCTGGCCAACTTGAGCACCAACAATACTGTTGCTGACGACATCAACTTGATGTGAAACTGGCTTTAATACCTCTTCCACACTTGGCAGAGTTTGCCCTTCTTCAGGGGCGGAGTAGCGAATGAGCCAACGACCATCTTCACCTGTGCGGGTGACAGAGGTTGATTCACCAAGTTTTGGTTGTAGTGCATCAAGCAGATCGTGGTTGGTTAACGACTTATCGACTTTCACTTCTGTCACCATACCACCAGTAAAATCCAAGCCTAGGTTCAACCCTTTAAAGCCCAGAGCACCAAGTGCAATCACCGTCAAAACGATAGAAACTAGCGTAGTAAAGTGGCGAATTTTACGAATATTTTGTTTTAGCATTTCGACCATGATTAAACCCTCACATCACGACGGGCATCTCGGCCCCAAATTAAATTGATCATTGCTCGAGAGGCAAATACGCCTGTAAACATACTGGTTAACAAACCTAATCCGAGTGTTAAGGCAAAGCCTTGGATTGGGCCGTTACCGATGGCGTATAAAATCACGGCGGTGATCATGGTAGTAATGTTGGCATCAAGGATGGTCGAGAACGCGCTATCAAAGCCCAGATCAATCGCTTGAGCGAAACTGCGGCCTTCACGCATTTTGTCCTTAATACGTTCGAAGATAATAACGTTGGTGTCCACTGCCATACCAACGGTTAACACCAAACCTGCAATACCTGGAAGCGTTAGCACCGCACCTGGTAACAAGGCAATTAGGCCAAGCAAACAAAGCATGTTGGCACAAAGCGCCACATTCGCCACCCAACCTAAGCGGCGGTACCAAAGTGCCATAAAGGTCAGTGTTAACCCCATACCTAAAGCAAGTGCCGCAAAACCATTTTCAATGTTTTCAGCTCCCAAAGAAGCACCAATAGTGCGCTCTTCTACGATAGTAACCGGGGCAGTTAACGACCCCGCACGAAGTAATAGCGCTAACTGCTGCGCTTCGTCCATGCTGCCAGCGCCGGTAATACGGAATTGGCTACCAAGTTGAGATTGAATAGTCGCAACGCTGATAACGCGCTCGCTGCGCTCTGTTACGCCACGATCGTTTGTCTTGTATTCGCGATAAACCGTCGCCATTGGCTTGCCAATATGCGTTGCAGAGAAATCACTCATCTTTTTACCGCCCGCGTGGTCAAGCGAGATGTTAACTTCTGACATACCCATATTGTCGACGCCTGCACGAGCGTTAACAATGTGCTCACCCGTTAGGACTGGTCGTTTCTCTAGAACAACAGTTCGGCCATCGTTATCTTTCAGTACAAGATCTTGGCCGCTTCGCGCTTGGCCTGCATCTTTCACTTCGTAGAATGCCAAACTCGCAGTGGCACCAATAACGTTTTTCGCTTGTGCTGGGTCTTGTACACCTGGTAGCTCAATACGAATGCTGTCTTTACCCTGACGCTGAACTAATGCTTCCGTAATACCTAGCTCTTCAATACGACCACGCATAATCTTCAAGTTTTGTTGCAATGTCGTTGATTGGAACTCTTGAATATTCTGCTCACTTGGCTCAAGAACAAAACCGCGAGACGAGCTTTTCACCACCCAACCTGGATAGTTTTGACGCAAGAATTTGTTTACTTCAGCTAGGGCGGTATCACTCTCACTGTTTACCGCAATGCGGTTACCACTTTCTGCGCGAATTTGTACACCACGCACGCGCTGATCTCGCAGGCTTGCTTTGATCTCATCGATCAAAGCATTACGTTGCTCCTCAAATGCTTTATTTACGTCGACATTCAAGAGGAACTGTACCCCACCGCGAAGGTCAAGACCGAGTTTGATTGGGCTAAAGCCCATCTCATTCAGCCACTCTGGAGCAACAGACACATATGAGAAGGTAATGCTGTCTTCTTTATTTAGCTCATTGTTTAGTAACGCACGAGCTTTGCTTTGCGCATTTTCATCATCGAATACAATGGTCGTTTTGCCATCTTTTTCGATGATTTTGTCTGCTGAGATGTGATTGGTTTTCAGTAGTTGATTCAACTGAACAACCGACATTTCACTGCTGTTTTGGTTTGAAAACGTCAGCTGGATCGATGGTTGCTCACCGAACCAAGTCGGAATCGCGCTTAACGTTAAGATAATGACCGTGGTGATTAATACGACATATTTCCAAGCTGAATAGTGATTCATCAGCTTTCTGTTCTTTTGCTGCTTTGGTGTTTTTTTCATGTAAACATCATCCCTTCACTACGAAGTGAAGCTTTTAATAACAAGGCTTAACACACGACAGATGCCCCCAGAAAAAATTCAGGGTATGAAATGCTCAGGACGGTTACGCCCTGTTGAATACAATCGTCGTGTTAAGAGTGCACAATGGTGCAAATAGATGGTGTTTAGGCAGAAAATTGACTATTGAGTGCGACGTACATTGCGTTGGTCTCTTTCCAACCAGAAATGCGATGATCGCTTGTGAAATGATAAAAAGTGTACTGGTTTTGACGCCAATTGATATCCATCAGGCTGTAGGCATAACCTGCGTCAGCATAGAAAGGCGTGTTTAGGTCACCAACAACGTCAACATGCTCATCATCAAGGCCTTCACGTAAGTGAGAAACCCAACGTTGAGTGTTAAATAGGGCTAGCGTATCGAGTCTTGCGTGACTTTCAGAAATCGGAGACTGCGTCGTTTCTTCTGAGACTTCAGAAAAATCGATTGAGGTATTTGCAAAAGCAATACTCGCAACAAATGGTTGCAGCTTAGAAAAGTAAGGTAAATGAGCTTTCTGATCGATTTGCGCAGCGAAAACATGCGCTGGTAGCAATACCATCGCAAGCAGCATAAAAAGCAATTTTTTCAAGCAAATCTGAGACATAAGAACTCACTAAAAACAAAACGAGTCGAGTTTTTTCACTCGACTCGATGATAGTATTCCTATTAATTATGGTTCACAACTAAAAAGTTATAAATCTCTAGAGGCTTTACACTAAAGGCGCTCTGTTAGCGGTAAAAGATATCGCCTTTATCGACATCTAAATAGATTTTGTTTTCTTGCTCCAAACCACCACAATAAATGAAGTACACATTGCGCTTGTCATAAGTAACCGAACGAACCCAGCCACCGAGCTCTTCAAAATCACTCGGATCACAGGTTTCATCGTCTAACAATTGTTGTGTTTTCTTGCGGAAGATGTCCAAGTGGACTTTTAAATCATCCGACTTCTGCAAATATCCATCCAGTATTTCTAAACGCTCTTGTTCTTTAATAACTGGCTCTGCATCAGATAATCCTTCGGCATTCAACCACTCTGCTTTTTCTTCACCGCCCTCTTCATAAACAAGGTAACCAGAGATTCGATACCAACCATCCACTTTTTCTAACACCGATACTTTTTCTCCCTTATAGAGCGTATCGACAACCAAAGCATTAACATTTGGCTTATTGTAAACATTGATTCGACGCTCAATGACATAGTATTCGGTCACTTCAGGGGGGGCGGTTTCTAAATCCAGAATCGGTTTGGATATTTCTTCTTCCACTGGCGCTTGCTCCACTTGCGCAGCTTTTGGCGCCTCAGGTTCATCTTTCTGCATAAAGAAGAAATAGTATCCAGCACCCGCCCCACCGAGCAACAGTATGACAATCAATGCGATGAGAATTTTCTTCATGTACTTTTCCTTTTCATTCTTTGTTCTTATCTCACCGGCAACACGCATGTCGCGGAAATTTGGGTATATACTCAAAAGGGTCGGTCAACTAACGCGAGCAATAATGATCAACAAACTCAATTGGATACTGTTGTTTCTTCTGTTCCCCATTATGGGGCACGCCAATATTCAATGTAACCCGTCGTCGTGGAATGACAATCTTACCCAATTCAATCGTTTAGAGTCCAATTACAATAAGCATGTTGAGGTATTCAATGCACTTTTAGCCGAACATAAGCAGCGCCAGTTATTGTCCCAAACCTTTTCCCTACATGAACTCGTGTTACTTTGGCGCGCTCGCTCGAACCAAAATGCGTTCAAAACTCAATTAAAAGCCTCCATTCAATATAAAGAAGAACTCACGACTAAAGCTAATGAGTTGATTAAATTGAGCACACAATCTCAATGGTCAGCAAATGGATGGAAGAAACTTGCCCAAAAGTGCCGTGAGTCAAACGAAACTGCCAATCAAATCACTGCGGAGTGGTATAACACCAACGCTTTGCAACTTACCGAGGATTACAAACGCCTTTCTTCACAGTACCAAGCACTAGCGCAACTCTATGATAAAGAAGCGAGATCGCTTCAATACGCTCAAGATGTTTCGAGGTAAAAATCGAGCCCGTTTTGAAAAGACGATGTCGGGTTTTCACTCCAATATTGGACGTTATTCGTGCTTTAATTCCCTCTTTTAGTGATCCCAACATTATATGTAAAAAATGGGACTGTTCCCTTTTACAAACTTGACTAAACCATGACCAAGAGAGGCAACTTATAGAGACATACGTCACAATAATGC
>NZ_WXWT01000416.1:12018-40867 GCF_009904725.1 Vibrio sp. V43_P6S15P86 | reverse complement strand
ATCTTGCCGAAAATCAATAAAAACTACAGAAGTTTCGTCTATGTCAGTCAATATTTCTCATAAAGCTCAAGAAACTCTCGTGAGGGAGTCTGAGGAACTCGTCTCAACAACTAACCTACAAGGTGTTATTACGTATTGTAACGAAGCCTTTTGCCGTGTTGCTGAGTACACTCACGAAGAACTCGTCGGCCAGAACCACAATATCGTTCGCCACAATGACATGCCTAAAGCCGCTTTCGGCGATATGTGGGCACGTCTTAAGCAAGGCAAAGCCTGGCGCGGCATGGTTAAGAATGCCACTAAGTCGGGCGGTTACTATTGGGTTGATGCCTATGTCACCCCTATTTATGAAAATAACCACGTTGTTGGTTATCAATCTGTGCGCGTGAAGCCAAAGCGAGAGTGGGTTGATATAGCCACGAAAGCCTACAAGAGTATGCGCGCCGCCGAGAAATCAGGTCGTACTTGGTCGTTGAAACTCAATGAAACCATTCGCTATGCGATTCTACTTGGCGCATTGACCGCACCTGCAGCCGCATATGCATTGTCTATTGAAGGTCCATTGGCTTGGCTTGCAAGTGCACTACCTGCGAGTGTTCTAGCGTTGTTATTCCGCCAAGAATTAATTGATACGCCTCAACAACTGAAAAAGTTACAAAAGCAATACGACAGCGTGAGTCGCTTGATCTATTCCGGCAACACGGCGTTTTCGATTGCTGATTTCCATATCAAAATGCTGTCCGCAAGAATTCGAACCGTGTTGGGAAGAATGACAGACTCCGCACTGCCGTTGCAGCATTGTGCTGAAGAGTTGAGCCAAACCACAGCAGAAGTTTCGGCTGCATTAAATCAGCAAAACACCGATATTCATCGCGTACGTGATGCGACTCAAGAGGTGGAGTCTTCGGCGAATTCAGTCTCTTCTAGCACCAATGATGCCCATATGCTAATTGATGACACCTTGAAGTCATGCTTGATGGCGAAGGAAACCATCGATCAAACGCACACCAATCTAACGCAGTTGAGCCTTCAAGCTGAAAAAGCGACGGAAACGACGTATCAGCTGAGTGATCAGGCGCAGAAAGTGAATCATTTGATGGAAGAGATTGGTGGGATCGCAGAACAAACCAATTTACTGGCACTTAACGCGGCAATTGAAGCGGCGAGGGCGGGTGAGCAAGGTCGTGGTTTTGCTGTTGTTGCCGATGAGGTGCGCGCGCTCTCTGGTCGCACATCCAATGCAACTGAACAAATCCAAGCGTCTATCTCTGCTATGTTGGCGACGATACAAAGTTGGCAAAAAGACATTCTGGCAAACAAAGAGCAAACGGATACATGTTCTCAGGTTGCAGAGCAAAGCGCGCTTCGTTTGTCTGAGGTTGAACAGATGATGCAAAGCATGAGTGGGTTGATGGTCGATGTGGCGGAAGCGGCGAATAACCAGCTGAAGCTATCCAGCGATGTAAATCAGCATATTCACTCTATTGCTTCTACGGCAGAGCAAAACTTGGCAGCAACGCACTCCGTAGAGCAAAACAGCCGTCAGTTGAAAGAGCAAGTACAAGATTTCTATCAGCTCGCGCTTCGATTTGAAGACAAATAGCCGTAACGAAAGTCGTTGTGTTCACTTTCTGGCTGTGTTTACACAAATAGGGGCCAGATAAAAGAAAGCCCCGCCATTGCTGGCGGGGCTTTTCAGTTTTCACATTCGCAATAGAGAAAACTGATTATCTTTTTACTGCAATTACGCTAGTAGTTCTTTTGCTGTATTTACTACGTTTTCAGTAGTGAAACCGAACATTTTGAACAGTTCACCAGCAGGTGCAGATTCACCGAATGAAGTCATACCGATGATGCGACCGTCGAAGCCTACGTACTTGTACCAGAAGTCAGCAATACCTGCTTCGATAGCGATACGAGCTGTTACGTCTGATGGTAGAACGGCTTCACGGTAAGCGGCGTCTTGTTTGTCGAATGCATCTGTTGATGGCATTGAAACAACGCGTACTTTCTTACCTTCAGCAGTTAGCTGTGCTGCTGCTTCTACTGCTAGCTCAACTTCTGAACCTGTTGCGATAAGGATTAGCTCTGGCTTGCCTTCGCAATCTTTCAGGATGTAACCACCTTTCGCGATGTTTGCTAATTGCTCCGTATCACGCTCTTGTTGCGCTAGGTTCTGACGAGAGAAGATAAGCGCAGTTGGTGCATCTTTACGTTCAATCGCTAGTTTCCAAGCCACTGCTGATTCAACTTGGTCACATGGACGCCATGTGCTCATGTTTGGCGTTAGACGTAGCGATGCCATTTGCTCAACTGGTTGGTGAGTTGGGCCATCTTCGCCAAGACCGATAGAATCGTGCGTGTACACTTGGATGTTCTGAATCTTCATCAGCGCAGCCATACGCATTGCGTTACGAGCGTATTCCATGAACATTAGGAATGTCGCGCCGTAAGGAACGAAACCACCGTGTAGCGCAATACCGTTCATGATCGCCGTCATACCGAATTCACGTACACCGTAGTGGATGTAGTTACCAGAGAAGTCACTTGCTTCTAGAGACTTAGAACCAGACCACATGGTTAGGTTAGAAGGCGCTAGGTCAGCAGAGCCGCCCATGAACTCAGGTAGTAGAGCACCAAATGCTTCTAGAGCATTTTGAGACGCTTTACGTGACGCAATGTTTGCTGGGGTTGCTTGAAGATCGGCAATGATTTCGCTTGCTTTCTCTTCCCACTGTGCAGGAAGCTCACCGTTTACGCGGCGTTTAAATTCAGCTGCCAGCTCAGGGTACGCTGCTTCATAAGCTGCAAATTTCTCGTTCCACGCTGCTTCCTTAGCTGCGCCTGTTTCTTTCGCTGACCATTCTGCGTAGACTTCTTGCGGAATTTCAAAAGGACCGTGCTCCCAACCTAGTTCTTTGCGTGTTGCTGCGATTTCTTCTGCACCTAGTGGTGCACCGTGACAATCGTGTGAACCAGATTTGTTTGGTGAACCAAAACCGATGATTGTCTTAGTACAGATAAGTGTAGGACGTGGATCCGCTTTCGCCGCTTCGATTGCTGCGTTGATCGCTTCAGAATCGTGACCATCTACTGCCGGGATTACGTGCCACCCGTACGCTTCAAAACGCTTAGGCGTGTCGTCAGAGAACCAACCTTCAACGTGACCGTCGATAGAAATGCCGTTGTCATCCCAGAATGCGATCAGTTTGCCTAGGCCTAGCGTACCTGCTAGAGAACATGCCTCGTGCGAGATACCTTCCATTAGACAGCCGTCGCCCATGAACACGTAAGTGAAGTGGTCAACGATGTCGTGGCCTTCTTTGTTGAACTGTGCTGCTAGCGCTTTCTCAGCTAGAGCCATACCAACCGCATTAGTGATGCCTTGACCTAGCGGACCCGTTGTGGTCTCGATACCTGGCGCGTAGCCGTACTCTGGGTGACCAGGAGTCTTAGAGTGAAGCTGACGGAAGTTTTTCAGATCATCGATAGATAGCTCGTAACCGCTCAAGTGCAGTAGAGAGTAAATTAGCATTGAGCCGTGGCCGTTAGAAAGTACGAAACGGTCGCGGTCTGCCCACTCAGGGTTTGATGGGTTGTGGTTTAGGTGAGAACGCCAAAGAACTTCAGCGATATCAGCCATGCCCATAGGTGCACCTGGGTGACCAGAGTTAGCTTGTTGAACACCATCCATGCTTAGCGCACGAATTGCATTTGCTAGATATTTACGATCCATAGTGATTACTTCTCGATAAGGGTTTAAATAGAGGGAACTCGTCGAAACAAGTTCAAATAGAAAATCTTGAATAAGCGTTGATGGTAAAAGCGAGTAGACGGGCTACTCGCTTTTGGTAAGCAATTAAAGCTTAGCTTCGATCATCGCTTCTAGTTTACCTTGGTCAACGGCGAAGTTGCGGATGCCTTCAGCCAGTTTCTCAACCGCCATTGGGTCTTGGTTGTGTTCCCATAGGAACTCAGAATGAGTCATTGGTGCAGGACGCTCAGCTGCGCCTTTAGAATCAACTAGCTTCTCAACCACTTCACCTTCTGCAGCTTCTAGCTCAGCAAGTAGAGCAGGAGCGATAGTTAGACGGTCACAGCCAGCCAGTTCTAGGATCTCACCGATGTTACGGAAGCTTGCGCCCATTACGACAGTTTTGTAGCCGTACTCTTTGTAGTAGTTGTAGATCTTAGTTACAGACAGTACGCCTGGATCTTCTGAAGCTTCGAAGTCACGGCCTTCTTTCGCTTTGTACCAGTCCATAATACGGCCAACGAATGGAGAGATTAGGAATACGCCAGCTTCTGCACAAGCACGCGCTTGAGCGAATGAGAATAGAAGCGTTAGGTTACAGTTGATGCCTTCTTTCTCTAGGATTTCTGCTGCGCGGATACCTTCCCAAGTAGACGCTAGTTTGATAAGGATGCGGTCGTTAGTGATGCCTGCATCGTTGTACATTTTTACTAGTTGACGTGCTTTCGCTACGCTGCCTTCCATATCGTAAGATAAGCGCGCGTCAACTTCTGTAGAGATACGACCTGGAATAGTTTTTAGGATTTCTTTACCGATGTTTACTGCAAGCATGTCACAAGTGTCTTGAACTTGTTGAGCTTTGTCGTTGCTCTGTGCTTTAGCATATTCGATTGAAGCATCGATTAGAGGTGCGTACTCTGCGATTTGAGCGGCTTTCAGGATAAGAGAAGGGTTAGTTGTTGCGTCTTCTGGTTGATACTTTTTGATTGCATCAATTTCGCCAGTGTCTGCTACTACAGTCGTTAGTTTACGAAGTTGCTCTAACTTGTTGCTCATAATCGATCATCCTATTTAAATGGGCTTAAGCGTGGTTTTTGTTGCCACAGCTTGTGCATTTGCAAGCGAGTTAGCTAATCGTCTCATCGTATTTAATGAGACATCTGCTCAGCCAACTACGGAAAATTTCGTTACCGAACAAATGCCATGAACATTTGATCGATAGCTGAGTAAATGATGTGTCCATATTTATCCTATCTATGCTGAAAGTCAATCGCTGAAATCGACTTATAGTGAACTTCATCAACGTTTTTTTACTGTGTGTTTAGTGGTTAACCCAAATAAACGTTTGCCCTTATTGTTCAAAGCTTGAGCGTTGTCCAAGAGGGTAAAAAATTGTAGTGAGAAAATGTTATTGCGATGAGCAAATGTAGCGTTTAAATTGATAAAGAACATATGCTAAGTCAATGAGCATATGCTCACTTATTGCATACAATATCGATCCTCTTAAAGGGCGAGAGAAACCATGAGCAGTTCTAATCAAGATATTTCCATTGAAAACACGGATTTGTTGACAGAGATTTCCGTCGCGTATTATCAAGACGGTGCGACTCAGGAAGAGATATCGAGAAAATTTGCCATATCACGCGCAAAGGTCGGGCGAATGCTCAAGCAGGCGCGTGATGAAGGCATCGTTGAAATCACCGTTAAATACCATCCGGTGTTTAGCGCCAAGATTGAGCAACGTTTGATCGAGCGATTCGGCGTTAAGCGTGCGCTTGTCGCTCTTGATCAGCCAAATGAAGAGGCACAGAGACTACAGGTGTCGGGATTGGTGTCCAATTATCTCACCAGCACGCTTAAAAACGGCATGGTGGTGACCGTTGGACAAGGGCGTAACGTATCTTCTGTTGCTCATCACATTGGGGTGATCACCCCGCGCGACTGTAAATTTGTGTGTGGTATCGGCGGTATTCACCCACGTGGTGGTATGTATAACGCCGATCACATTTGTCGTCAGTTAGCGAAAAAGTACGGTGGAACGTCCGAAACGCTTTACGCGCCGGCTTATGCAGAGAACAGAGAACAGAAGTTGGCTTTCATGCAGAATGCGACCGTGAAACAAACGCTCGACCTAGCACGTAAAGCTGATGTCGCTTTGGTCGGTATTGGTGACATGAGCGAAAACAGCTACATGGTGGACTTAGGTTGGTTTACGCCTGATGAAGTGGTTCAGTCGAGACTTCAACAAGGCGTGGTCGGGGACTTTGCAGGTTATGATTTCTTTGATATTCACGGTAATGTTGCCAACACCGTAATGAGTGACCGAGTGATTGGCCTTGGTATTGAAGAGTTTCGCCCAATATCGGAAGTCATCGCGATTGCAGCGGAGAACAGCAAGCCGCTCGCCTTACTTGGAGCATTAAGAACCGGAGCGATAGACGTGATCGCCACGAGCGTCAGCAACGCATTAACGGTACTCAACTTAGATGAGCAAATGCACGGCAACGCGGCATCTGAGAGTTAGCACAAATAATATGCAACTTATGTAATCAGGCTGCGAGGAGTTATAAATGACTCGCAGCCTGATTTCGTTTTCAAGTTAAAAATATTCTCTAGGAGTAGCTTTAAAGTTGTACATCTACTCTGGAGAACACAATGAAAAAGACACTTCTTGCTGCACTGATTATGGGGCTGACTGGTGCGGCGCACGCCGAGCAAAAAGTCGTGGCGGGGTTACTTTGCGGGTTGGCAGTACGCGAATGCAGAAAACCCATACACGGTGAACGATATTCCCGCCGATAAGCTGACGCATGTGATTTACGCGTTTCTTAGTATGTGCGGCCCTCATGCCGGTGCTTCTGAAACGGTACAAAAACTGGTTGCCGAACAATGTGAAGGAAAAGATCCGTATACGGCGATCATTGTCGATACCGAAGCAGCATTAGAAAAGGACTTTGGCGATGTCTCCGTTAACGTGCCATACAAAGGCCACTTCGCTCAACTTGCTGAAATGAAGAAACAACATCCTGATCTTAAAATTCTCCCTTCTTTTGGTGGTTGGACAATGTCCGAACCGTTCCATGCTATGGCGAAAAGCAAACAAGCGATGGATCAATTTTCAAAAACTGCCGTTAAGTTGATTGCTCAATATGATTTCTTTGATGGTATTGATCTGGATTGGGAATACCCAGGTGGTGGCGGTTTAACAACGTCGCCTTGGAACCCTGACACCAAGCTTTCTGATGAACAAAAAGCATCTGAGCGTGAGGCCTTTACCTATTTAGTAAAAACCATGCGTGCAGAGTTAGATGAACTCACAAATCAAACCAAACGTGAATACGAGCTCTCTACTGCTGTTGGCGTTGGTCCAAAAGCAGCAGGTATCGATTGGAAAGGCGCGGAGCCGTACCTAACTAACATGTTTGCAATGACGTATGACTTCCTTGGTGGTTGGGGGCAGCAAACCGGGCATACTACCAACTTGCATGCGACTGAGCGAAGCTGGTGGGGCATGGGCGCAGACGTGTTCATCAATCAGATGATTGAGCTCGGTATTCCAAGTGAGAAACTGGTGATTGGCGCTGCGTTTTACGGGCGTGGCTGGCAAGGTACCAAAGACTTCTCGGGTGGCTTACCAACGCAAGATCTTGTCTCCGAGCAAGGAGCGCAGTTTGGTACGGGTGAGAACGGCTATTTCATGTTCTGGGATTTGGTGAAGAACTATGGAGCGGAGCAGGGTTACGAGTACAAGTATGATGAGCAATCTCAAGCACCTTACTTGTGGCATCCTGTAAAGAAAGTCTTTATCTCTTACGAAGATCAACGCTCGATCA
This sequence comes from Vibrio sp. V43_P6S15P86, assembly GCF_009904725.1. NCBI lineage: Bacteria > Pseudomonadati > Pseudomonadota > Gammaproteobacteria > Vibrionales > Vibrionaceae > Vibrio > Vibrio sp. V43_P6S15P86. The sequence goes on along the minus strand of NZ_WXWT01000416.1, from coordinate 33,280 downwards.
AAGCCAAAGCAAATTGGGCTAAACAGGCGAACTTAGGTGGCATTTTTACCTGGGAATTATCAGGCGACCCGAAAGGCGAGTTGGTGGAGGTGATGTACCAAGAAATGAATAAATAAAACCTTCTAAGCAAAGCGATCGTAATTATTCAACTACGGTTTCTTTGCTTTGGTTCTGCTTCGTAAAAGCGATCAAGTCTTCAAGCGATAAAGGTTTAGAGTAGAAGTAGCCCTGAATCAAATCACAACCGCAAGCTTTTAACTCATTCAGTTGTTGCAGCGTTTCTACTCCTTCAGCTAGTACTTTCATTTCAAAGTTTTTGCCGATAGAAATGATATTCTTAACCATATTCAGTGCTTTTTTGTCATGCTCAATGTGATCGACAAAGCTCTTGTCAATCTTCACCTCGTCAATAGGTAGCGTACGCAACATGCTTAATGAAGAGTAGCCAGTCCCGAAATCATCGAGCGATATTTTAAAGCCAAGAGCATGCAAGCGCTCGCAAATTGGTGCGAACTTTTCAAGATCTTCAATAAACAGGTTTTCGGTGATCTCTAGGGTAATCTTTGAACATTCGATGCCGCGTTTCTCAATAGCATTCATAAGATTAGTAATGAATTTGGCGTGAACAAACTGTTTGACCGAGATGTTAATAGACATCTGGATAGATGTATCAATATTACCAGTCAGCTTAGCCATATCTGTCAGGCTATTTTCAATGATTTGTTCACCAATACGAACCATCAACCCAGTGCTTTCTGCGACGGGAATAAATTCACTTGGTGGGACTAAGCCGAGCTCATCATCACTCCAACGAATAAGCGCTTCGACACCATAAATATCGCCTTCTAGGTTTAACTGAGGTTGATAAACCATATGAAGCGCTTGCTTATCTATCGCGAGCCTCAGGCGTTGCTCAATTTTCATTTTACGCAGATGTGTAGCTTGCATCTGTTGATTGAACAGGCTGTATACGTTGCGTTGTTTTTTCGCTTGATACATCGCAATATCGGCTGACAGGAGCAGTTCATCTAATGTTTCACCATGGTGTGGATAGCAGGCAATACCAATACTGCAACTGAGCAGAAACTGACTGTCATTGACTTCGTAGGGCTCTGATAGCGCCTTTATTAAGTCGCTCGCTAGTCTTTTAACGCTTACTTCATCAATTCGATTTGTTAGAAAAATAAACTCGTCACTGGCTTCACGGATGATTAATCGGCCATCGTTAACAAAGGTGTTTAAGCGGATAGATATTTGTTTTAGAACTTCGTCGCCAAAGTCATGACCATGTGTGTCGTTGACTGATTTGAAATTATCAATATCGATAAACATCAAAGAAAAAGGATTCCCTTTCCCAGAAAGCCAGTGTCGAATGTTTGCGCGTAGGTACTCTCGGTTTGGTAATCCAGTGAGATGATCGTGGTTCGCTTGATAGAGCAAACGCAGTTTTGTTTTATGTTCATTGTTCGCAATGGAGCGAAATAAAGCGTAAAAAGCACCTTGGACGATAAGAAAAACAATCGAGTACAGTGCAAACTGTTCGTAAAATCCGCGCTTAATAAAATTCAAATCTGTCGAGGAAGAGGCCCAAAGATGATAATCAGGAAGGTATCTCAATGTGATTAACTCACTCAGGCGAGAATTGTCGACAACAATATTGAGCGCTCGTGTGAGCTCTTTTAGTTGCGCCATATCCCAGCCTGAATCTTTTGTGATTTGAGCCATAACGGCTTTTATATCTAAATCATTGGCAGGTTTTAGGTAATCTTCTAGGGTTGTATCTTCTGACGAGCTAAAAGTAAGGTAGCCATCACTGCGGATCAATGTGACCCGGTTGTGCTCATTGGCATGGATATCGTTACGAAAAACCGAAGATGAATTCATATTAAAGCCAGCCGTCATCACTGCTTGTACAACACCATCTTTATTTGGAATTGCTTTTCGGATCGGAATCACAAGTGAATCTTGAGCTGGCATAAAATACGTTCGACCTATAATCATTCGGTCGGAGTTGAGCGCTGCCAAAAAGGTATCACGAGTCAATGGATCTTGTTTTAGATTATGTAGCTTTGCCAAGATCAAGTTGGAGCTTACGGCGATGTAGTCTCCATCGGGGTTGGTTAGGCCGAATCCAATAATCGCCGGATGGATACTGAGCAGTTTGTCCAGCATCGGGCGAGTTTGAACTGCTGCTGTACGAGTAAAGTCATTTCTCTCGACCAACTGATGACCAATGACTTCAAGTAACGATTCTTGTCCTTTCAGAAGTGATTCGACAGAAGAGGCAAACAGCTCCAATTGTAGGAGCTGCTTATCTTTGTACTTATTCAGGGTTGACTCATAATGGTAGCGGCCAAACAACACGAACAGCACGGCGCTTATCGTAAGTAGCGCCATGTATAGTGTCCAAATGTTCTTCTTTAACCTGACCATGCCGCTTCGATAGCTCCTAGATTAGCGAGTAATGGGTAATGAGTGGTCTGCGCCCCATTCTGTCCATGACCCGTCATAGACCGATAAATCACGCCAACCTAACTGGTATGCTGCTAGCAGCAAAATACAGGCCGTTACACCTGAGCCACAACTGAAAATGATTGATTTATCATTATATAACGTTAGTGCACTAAATGCTTGTTTCAATTCCGAGTTTGCCTTTATAAAGCCATTACTCAATAATGTTTGGAAAGGGAGGCAAACAGAATTAGGAATATGACCAGAACGCAGTCCCTCCCTTGGCTCGGGTACCTCGCCTAAAAAACGTGCACGTGAGCGAGCGTCAACAATGTTTGCACTGCAATTGTTTGAGTACTCTAATATTGCATTTGCGTCCAAAAAAGCATGTTTATTTAATTTCCCAGTAAAGTTTCCAAGCTGCTTAGCTTCTGACAAGACATCCGTGACTGGCAGCTCTGCCTCAATCCAAGCCGGGAGGCCACCATTAAGCACTTTGACATTATGGTGTCCCATTGCCTTAAACATCCACCATGCGCGCGGAGAGGCGAGTGTTCCTGAGTTGTCATAAACAACAATAAGGTCTTCGTTGTTCAGGCCAAGTTTCTGAGCGCTGTTATTAAATCCCTCTTCTGTTGGCATCATATGAGGGAGATTGGTATCTGGGAGACAAAAGTCATTGTCGTAGTCGAAACGCAATGAGCCTGGAATCCACTTATTGGTGATCTTTTTCCCTTCGGAAGGAATTTGAAAACGAATACTCGCGTCTAGAAGTTTTACATTTGGTTGGTCTAATAAAGCATGAAGTTCTTTGGCATCGATCAATGCTTGCATGGTTAAATCCTTCTGATTTGGGAAGTCCGCACAGTATCTTTACTCACAGCGAATGAATGAAAGGGATGAGTCAAGACTTGAGCGGGATGCTTGGTGGAACAACGCAATAGAGCCCACTGGACAAGATGCGGACACTGGAACCGTCACTCGTTGTTGCTCTATCTCAGGTGAATTGATAGTGAGGTACCGACGTTGACCATCAAGGGACTGAGTTAAAGTATTGCTAATGACGGTGGCTGAAACCGTGTTTTCATCCGTTTGCTTAATGAGCAACAAGAGCACAAGTAGGGCAATGAAACCGCTGAAGACCAACATATAGGTTTTGGGATTATCCAATTTGCGCTCCATTGCTATTGTTTCAAGTAATCATTTTGTTTTACAACAAAAAAATCGCATGTTCAAAGAACGATGCGATTTTGTCTTAAAACCTGTGGCTTGCGCCAGTCCCGAGTATCAATGCTCACCAATAGAGCATCTTACATGCGCCATGTCGTATTTCCGGTTGAGACGACTTTTTGAAGAGGTTCTGAGCCATCGTAAAACCAAATTTCGACTAACAGGTTATCTTGGCTGTCCGAGGTGGAGAAGTCTAAGTTAGCTTTCCCGCTTGTCAGCGCAGCAGAAGCAACATTGCTCGAATATTTCGCTTGGTAGGTTCCAGACGCATCTTCACGGTACTCCTTATAAATGCTCAGATGTGCGCGCTGTAAAGAGTAACCACTAATATCTACCGTAAGTGAGCTTTCTAACCTTGGGTCATAATCGAACCCATCTGGTACGTCTAAGTTTTGCATGCTTGGCTCTTCAACAATAACGGTAGTTTGAGCTGGAGGTGGAGTAGCGTTATCGTTGCTTTTGTCTCCACCGCCGCCACCGCCGCCGCAGGCTGTTAACGCTAATCCCATGATGATTGTGATTAAGTTTTTCATGATGCTTCTCCTATGGAATGTAACGTTTGTTTGCTTTAGGTTGGGTATGCCAGTTTGCTCCTTCTCGCCCACCAGACTCGGCATAGGTGGCAAACTCTGGGTAAGCGTCAACTAAGTCAACTTTCTCTAGCGGCCAATTCCACTCTTCGACGATAAGCAATGCCCAAGGAAGATTATTCGCTGTTTTGAAGTACACGCCTCGAGCCGGGTCACTTGCGTCTACGCCCACGCCATATAGGTTTGCGTCATCAAACTGCTCGGTTGGTGTTTGGTCTGGCAAATGTACTTCCCATTTTCTACCTGGTTGAAAGGTGATGCCATCGCCGTGATATGTATTGGGTGTGGCAAAGATAAATGGGTCATAAGGCATGGCCTGTAGCGCTGAGTGGTCGGCTCCTTCCTTAAAGTAGATGGTCAGTGTGAAAGACAACGCGACGTTATCATTACAACCCGTTTGGGTTCGAAAATACGCACATTGACTTTGCGCATACTGACTGAGGTCGTCACTGATAATGAAGATGGCTTCTTCTGATATCGCTTCTAGACCGTTGGTCGGTTGTTCTTTGCCATTAAACGTTAGCTTTGTTAAGCCGTTTTCAATGCTTGCTTTCGAAACGCCAGGTAGACGAATAGCAAAGCCATTTTTATAGCCAGCCCCATAGGCGGCCAGATCTCCGCTAATTTGGATATTTTCCACCGTGCCGTCCATACGTGTTTCAGTCATACGGAACTTAATGACTACGTCATTCATGTCGTAGTCAGCGGTGTAAGGCCAGTTGTCTTCATACGCGACCGTTGCGTAGGAATCGGCACTTGGGAAGTGCTGTACGGATACGCCGTTTTCAGTGATTGTGATTGGGTAATCTTCTACTTCACCTGATGTTGATCCGCCATCGAAGTTCAGACCAGTTTGTTGGCTAAAGCGGAATCGGCTCCAGCTAGGACCTGCGGTTGCCAGTTCAGAGACGACAAATGGAAGCGTATTGCTGCCTGCAGAGAGTAACTCATCAGTGAATACTTGCTCACCTTCGTCAGCAAAGTCACCATCTCGGTTCCAGTCAAACCAAGCTGACAAGTAGCCGGATGTTGATGCAGTTACGCTCACTAGTGAACTTAACCCTGGGTCGAGTGCGGCAACAAAGCCGACGCCATCTTCATCTGCTGTACCAACTTTGTTATCTCCAGACGGAGCCACTTGTCCATCGGCATCACCATCTGGCGCAATTGTGCCAAGCCAAGTTACACCATCAACAGCGTGGCGTGGTCCGTTAGAAGAGAGCAAGGTAGCGTAAGTGTCAGGTGCGTCACCAAAGTCAATTGGCTCGTCTTCGTCAATAACAGGAGCGTTCGCGCATCGGGCACCGTCATTTTGGCTGGAACTTGGACCGTTAGACACAAATTCTACAGCAGGAACAATGCCCGCAGCGATATTGGCGGCATTATTTTCTGATAAGTCGACGCGATAAATTTTGCCGTCCTGGTTACGCGATACGTAGTAGTTTCCGTTTACATCAAAGTAGCCTGCACCAAAGGTACCCGTTTCCCCTGTATTGCCGATCGCGGTTGCTTGGCCTGTTTTTGTATCGAATTTATACAATACGCCAGACCCATTATCGATACCATAGAGCGCACCGTCGCCAGGGTGGAACGCAAAGTCGGTTAAACTCACACTTGCATTTGATGTGATTTTATTCAGGGTTAAGGTAGCATTTGGGTCCGTATCTAACGGCGACAGATCAATGGAAAATAGCCCTTTACCTTTGCGATACAAGTAGTAGACGTGGTTGTACACGTCGCCGACAAAAAACGTATGGCTAGGAAGCCCTTGTACGTTGAGAGTTTCTGCTTGAAAGTCCTGGCCTAAACGTACGATTTTCAAGTTGGCTGTATCGTAACCATAGATGTATCGATCAGTGAAGTTGAAACCGACGCCGTTAATACCAGATGCTAAGCCCACATCGTCGGTCAGTAACTTGGTTGATCCGGTAACCAGATTAACGCCGTAAACTTGCACTGGGGTCGATTGGAATAAATATGCTTTGCTCGGACAAGTGTCGAATGGCGCTGCGCTTACGTATGCGCTTGCGAACAGAGATCCAAGTAATAGTGATGTCCTTTTCATGATTCGCCCTCTCATTGGTTTGTATGATATGCAATGAAAGGAATGTGCCAGTTTTTAACTCACTGTTTATAATGAATTTTATATCGGTAAGTTATTTGGTTCGAAATATGAATCTCAGAATAAGAAAAAGCTCAACGTTACGTTGAGCTTTTTGATAATCTTCATTGATAAGCTGACAGCGTTACTTAGCCACAAACAGGGCAGGTCGGCATTTTCATCAAATTCATTTCCCGCCAGGACATGCTAAACGCATCGAGAATGAGGATCTTCCCTTTTTTGGGTTGGCCGTAATTTGCAATCACCTTGATGGTTTCCATCGCTTGTACAGCGCCAACAATACCCACAACAGGCGCCATGACGCCAGCTTCAACGCAACTTAATGCACTGCTGCCGAATAGCGCGCTCAAACACTGATAGCACGGTTGAGTTGGGTCGTCGTACGTAAACACACTCACTTGGCCTTCCATACGAATGGCTGCACCAGAAATAAGCGGTGTTTTTGTTGCAAAGCAGAGTCGGTTGAGTTGATTGCGAGTGTCGACGTTATCTGAAGCATCGACCACCACAGTGTGTTGCTCAATCAAAGCCTGAAGCTGAATGTCGTCAAGGCGTTTAGCAACGGTGTTTACTTCGATATGAGGATTAAGTTCCCGCAACGCATCCGCCGCGGAGTCAACCTTTTTACGGCCAATATCGGCGTCGTGGTGCAATACTTGGCGTTGTAAATTGGAGAGCTCAACAATATCGTCATCGATAAAAGTAATATTGCCAACACCAGCCGTGGCAAGGTATTGGCTAGAAGCGCAACCTAAACCGCCAGCACCCAAAATAAGCACTGAGCTTTGTTTGAGCGCTTCTTGCCCTTCGAAATCGAACTGGCGAAGAATGATCTGGCGGTTATAGCGCAGCATCTCCTGATCGGAAAGAATATCCACGGTATGTTCCTAGTATAACGTTGAGTTAAACAGTTGGATTTGAACCGTTTCACCAACTTCCACACGGCCACGCTCACGTTCCAACACAACAAAGCAGTTTGCCAAACTCATTGAGCGAAAGGCTCCTGAACTTTGGTTGCCAGTGCTTTCAACGACAAATTTACCGTTTTCTAGAGTATAGATACCGCGTTGGTAGTCTGTACGTCCCGGCGCTTTCTTAAATGCGGTTTTAGTCGTAGCAGGGATAGACTCAGGTGCTTTCCATTCAGTGTGGCCAGCCAATCTAGCCAACATTGGTTGAACAAGTACGTACATGGTTAGCACCGCAGATACAGGGTTACCTGGTAGCCCACAGAACCAAGCAGTACTTAACTTGCCAAATGCGAAAGGTTTACCCGGCTTGATTGCCAGTTTCCAGAAACCGATTTCGCCAAGTTCTTCAAGAATGTCTTTGGTGTAATCTGCTTCACCAACGCTGACGCCGCCAGACGTTACAACCACATCCGCAAGCGTTTGTGCTTTTTCGAATGTTGCTTTTAGTGTTTCTGGGCAGTCAGGGATAATGCCAAGATCAATCGCTTCACAACCAAAGTTTTCGATTAGCGGCTTAATACCGTAACGATTACTGTCGTAGATTTGACCCGCCTTGAGTGGCTCACCCAATGGTTTAAGTTCATCACCTGTGGAGAAAAATGCCACCTTTGGCTTACGCACGACGGTGACATGGCTGACACCAAGAGAGGCAATCATTGGAATATCGCGCGGTGTCAGGCGCGCGCCTTTTGCCAATACAATATCCCCTTGCTTGATGTCGTCACCCGTAGGGCGGATGTTATTTTTCGGCTTCACATCCGTTTGGTTGAACTGAATACCAGCGTCGGTCACTTCCGTATTTTCTTGCATGATAACGGCGTCACAGCCTTCCGGAATTTTCGCGCCAGTCATGATTCGAACACAAGTGCCTGCCGGCCATTCACCATCAAAAGGCTGACCTGCGAAGGATTTACCTGCCAGAGGCAACACTGTAGACACTTCTAGGTCTTGAATACGAATGGCATAACCGTCCATTGCTGAATTGTCGAAAGGGGGCACGTGAATTGGCGATAAAATGTCTTCAGCCAGCACAAAACCCAGAGCGTCAGCAAGAGGAAGAGAAAGTGTCGTTTGGATAGGTTTGATTCGCGATAGCATCTTATCCATCGCTTCTTCAATTGGCATCAAGCCAGGTGCATCGCAGCAGCCCATTGAGATAATCCTATGTTCTTTTGTTTTGTGGCAACTCTACCATAAAAGGGGACCGAGTAAGAATGTCCACCTATAAAATATGGGTGTAATTATTCAAAAATCCGAGTATCCTTGTCACCCATCCGAAAGGGGTAAAGTTCCTACGGAGCATGAGAAAATAGCTCAGTGTATTCTTGTTATGTGCCTTGGCGTTATAAACATCGGACTGAGCGACTTTAACGCTACGGGATGAAAACACGGCAATTGTATTTCACACCGAGAGTGGTAGTTACAAAAGAGGAAGTGGAATGTCAGGTCTTAGCGAGTCAGCAAAGTTAGTGAAAGAAGCGCTAGAGCAACGCGGGTTAGAAACACCAATGCGCCCTAATGCCGTTAGCCGTGAAGAGAAGAAGGAAAAGATTGAATACCACATGCGTGAGATTCTTGGTCTGCTTCAGCTCGACCTTACGGATGATAGCTTAGAGGAAACGCCACACCGCATTGCAAAAATGTACGTGGACGAGATTTTCTCTGGTTTGGATTACTCCAACTTCCCCAAGATCACAGTTATCGAAAACAAGATGAACGTGAGCGAAATGGTTCGCGTGAAAGACATTACTGTGACCAGTACGTGCGAACACCATCTTGTGACAATCGACGGAAAAGCCGCTGTTGCTTATATTCCTCGCGGTAAGATCATTGGCTTGTCTAAGATCAACCGTATTGTTCGTTTCTTTGCGCAACGCCCTCAAGTTCAAGAGCGTATGACCCAGCAAATCCTTGTTGCTTTGCAAACATTGCTTGAGTCTGACGATGTAGCGGTGACTATCGACGCGACGCATTACTGTGTGAAGTCACGCGGCGTGATGGATGCCACCAGTGAAACCACGACTACAGCGTTAGGTGGTATTTTTAAGAGCAACCCAGCGACCCGTGCTGAATTTCTGCATGGCCTGCGTTAATCAAATCGACAAATAAAATTGAGAGAGGATGGCGAGTTGCCATCCTTTTTTATATCTTTTATATCCAAATCATCGTCAAGTGAGTCGCAATAAATAGTAATTATGCAATTGTGTATTGACAGTCACATTCGTTGCTCTTAATATATGCGCCCAATGAACGGTTACAACTTGTAATCGTTTGTTTTAAAAAGAGATATTTCTCTAAGTTCAGCTGATCTCGGTCAGTTGTCTTTCTATTTTCTAATAATAGAAAGACAACAAATTTGGGACTCGGCATGACTACACAAAGCACTATCAGCACCTCCTCTATTTCAGCTCCAGTTACAGAAAGCCGTTGGCAAAAGAAAGCCATGCTCAGTGTCGCTTTTTTGATGGCGACAACCTCTGTGGGTCCCGGCTTTTTGACTCAAACCGCAGTCTTCACAAATATCTACAAAGTCGACATGGCATTTCCAGTTTTGGCTTCCATTTTTATCACGTTTGGTATTGTGATGAACTTGTGGCGTATTGTCGGCGTTTCTGGCATGCGAATCCAAGACATTGCGAACAAAGTGGCACCCGGCATGGGTTATGGTGTTGGTATTCTCCTTGCGCTTGGTGCAGTGGCGTTTAACTTTGGCAACGTGAGTGGCGCAGCGTTAGGCATCAATGTGCTAACGGGCGTGGACACAACATGGGGCGCACTGTTTACCGGTGTCGTTGGCTGTTTGTTGTTTGTGGTTCATAACGCCTCCAAACGAATGGACCAAATGGCCCGCTACCTTGGCTTGTTCATGATTGTTCTGATCGCATACGTGGCTATGACGAGTTTACCTCCGATGGGAGAGACACTAAGTGCAGCGGTGATGCCTATGGATGTTGGTAGTTTGCTTCTGCCTACGTTGACTATCGTTGGCGGTGCAGTTGGCGGTTACTACACGGGTGCACAACGCCTAGTAGACATTGGCTTGAAAGGCAAAGAGAACGTGCCTTCCATCACCTCAACAGCGTGGGCTGGTATTTCTATTGCGGTGGTTATTCGAATCCTACTGTTTTTGGCGGTGTTTGGCGTTATCGCGACAGGCGCAACGCTGGATACGGCTAACCCTGCGGCGGATGCTTTCCGTCAAGGTGCTGGCCAGCTTGGTTACTTCATCTTTGGCTTAGTACTGTTTGTAGCTTCCATCACGTCTGTGGTTGGCAACTCTTACATGGCTATATCATTAATTAAGACGCTTTTCCCAGTTGTGGCGCGAAACGAGAAAGCGTGGTGTGTTGGTTTCATTATCCTAACCTCGCTAGGCACGGTAACCATGGACATGCCAATTCTTCTTTTGATGCTAGCGGGCCTAGTGAACAGCATTATTCTTCCTATCGTTTTGGGCACTGTATTGGTTGCGACAAAACGCAAAGATATTGTCGGTGACTACCAACACCCAATGTACTTAACGCTAACTGGAGCAGCGATTGTTATCGTAATGGCGGCATCGAGTTTGACTAACATTGGGAACTTCATGGCGAAGTTTGCGGGTTGATGTCTTATTGATAGAGATAAACAGCGGCCTCAGATGAGGCCGTTTTTTATGCTTGTTTAGAGGGCGACTTAACGATTTCTGGCCAATACATTTTGATGTAACCTGCCGATACCCAAACCACCAACACAGTCGCAATGCTGAGCTCTAAAAAGCCAAAATCGTGTAGCCAGTGCCAGTGAGGGTGCGATTCGGCAAAAAAAGAGGTTAAGCGATGCATTGCGATGGCGCTGATCACGGAAGGAAAGGTTACTGCCGCGATAGAAGGTTGAAACTTCAAGCGAAGTAAGCGGAAGTAACATAAGTAGATCAATAACGTCATAGTGATGGCGATCCCTGCCAATGCGCCTGTTAGTATCGGATCAGGTAAGGGAAAGTTCACCAAGTATGCTGCTAATGACAAGTTTACCGGTGCGGCCATAATTGCGAGGGTCGGCCTGGCTCGTCTCGGTAGAGATCCGAAAAACACCAAACGATAGAGCACCAGCGGTAACATAAAGAAATAAATGCCAATGCACATCATCGCTAAGGTTTCAGAGAATAGGTTGTGACCCAATTGGGAGCCTGCTAATGAGCTGCTGATCAGTCCCACTGGATAGAGAAACCAGCTAGGTACAATATTCGACATTTTGAAGTTCATTAGCTGAAAGCTAAAAAACAGTACCATCATAGTAAAATGCAGCAAAAGTGCCATAAACCAGAGTGGATAAGCAATGATTGGCGCTACAGAAGCAAGATAATCTGCAAGGATCAGTAACGCCATACTCATGGGGGCCATTAAGCTACCGCTCAATGGGTGACGAATGTCGACCATAAATAATCGTGGATTCGTGGCATATTTTATCAGCACAGGGGCGAGTAAAAGCGCGCCGAGTGACGCTAAAAATGGGCGTATCGGTTCACCAATCTCAGGAACATAGAGTGCCCAAGCTTGTCCTAAACCTATCATACCTAGTGCCAACGCGGCTTGAGACGGCGGGACACTATAAAACTGCACAAGTCTTCTCCAGTTCAAATCTACTCCATTTGATTTTTGCCTGAATGAAACAAAACATGACGATTTGGATGAAATGCTCTATTTAAGTAGCGAATACTAACAAGTATGGAGAGGGGTTTCTCATGAAAGGTGGTGAGCAAATATCAGAGAATGATAATTTTGTGAGTTTGGTATCGAATATTTGGGAAAAGATGCAAAAATGCAGAGTTTATCGCTCCAAACCCTTCGATAGTCTGGAGCAAAGTGATAACAAAGAGAATGTTATGTTGATTGATTCTCCGGTAGATCCTGTTGGCGTAACTTTTCGTTTTTGATTGTGCGATGCAGCAACTGGCTGTAAATAGGTTGTCCACCCAACAATTGAGCAATAATCACAGCGCCCAAACAAGTAATGATCAATGGCAGGATTAAGTAGTAGTTATTCGTCATTTCAATCACTAACAGAATACCTGTAATCGGTGCACGTACCGTCGCAGCAAACAGGGCACCCATGCCCGCAATCGCAAATACGCCAGGTTCGATATCAAGCGTAGGAAGCAACACATCAGCACTCGCTCCGAATGCATAGCCAAACAAGGTCCCCAGAGCAAGCATAGGTGCAAAGATACCACCCGGCGCACCAGAGCCAAAGCATAGCAACGTCGTGATGACGCGACCAAAGAAAAGCAGAACTAAAACGGATACCGAGTAGTTGCCATTGGTAATATCAGGAATAAGGCCGATGCCACCGCCAGTTAGCTGTGGCACGTATAAGAGAAGCAGACCAAAAATGCCCCCAAGTAGTGAACCCACGATTAAATAGCGTTTACGATCGTTTTTGTGAATTGCGACAAAACTGTCTTGTGCCACGGTAATCAATTTATTGAAGATCACTCCGAATACGCCAAACAATGCGCCAAGCAATAAAAACAACCAAAGTGACTGAAGCTCTGGAGAGTGATATTGCGGCATTGTGATGACAGCGTCTTGCCCGTTGATGGCGCGAAACACAATGTTGGCCATAATAGCAGAGATGATCACCGCGCGAATTGAGATCAGAGAATAGCGAAACTGAGGTCGCATTTCCTCCACAACGAACATAATGCCAGCTAGTGGGGCATTAAAGGCGGCAGCCAAACCACCAGCGGCACCTGAAGCGAGTAGGGAATGACGAGTATCGTCATCTTTCACACGGAAAATATCGGTCACCATTCGACCAACTGCGCCGCCCATTTGAACTGTCGGACCTTCGCGACCAAGTACCATACCGGAGCCAAGTGCGCCCATGCCGCCGAAGAATTTAACAGGTAGAACTCGCCACCAGCGCACTGGACGAATGTTGTCCATCGCGCCTTCTATTTCTGGGATGCCTGATCCCGCAGCCTCTGGAGCAAAGCGGTGAACAAGAAAGTAACCAACAAAAGCAAGCAGAGCACTGATCAGTACAGCAGCAAGCCAAAGAGGAAGTACGCTACCGATTTCGCTTCTTAGCCATTCGGTACGGGTTTCAGAAACAAAATGAACCGCAAGTTCGAAGTAAGTGCCGACAAAACCAGCTAGTGTACCAACGATTGCGGCCATAATCAGGACAGAAAATGGTGTGGACCCTCGAGAGACAAACTGGTTAATCGCATCTTTCGGTACGTGCGCTAACACAGATTTCACAATTCTCTCTCGTTTGGTCATTAACAAGTTCTCCTGTTGCTGGTGGAAGGGACGCGAGAAAGTATACGCTTCGCAGAGTCTAGACCTAATCAATAAAGATGCAATTTAGCTTTTCACTATTGAGTGTTCGAAGTGTCGCGATGTCATTCATTCACCAGGACTGTGCTATTGCTCTCATAATTTGGGATAAAAAACTTGTTTTTTGAGCAAAATGAACCATGCTTTATGTGTAAAGCAACATGACTGCTTCAGAAGGAGGGATGTGAGGTTTTACACACAATTTGGATGGATTCAAACCCTACGGTAAGTCCTCGTTTTATGTTCGGGATGCATCAATAGACATCTCCGATTCGCACACTCACGATTGAGTAACGAGGTAGAGGCGCACGCAAATGTGCGCCTTCTTAATTTCTGCTCTACAACTTTCCGCACTACCTGCCACTATTTTTATCTTGAACAATTTCTACTAGTCGGTAATGTCTGGGTTCGATGTTAATCAACCAGAGTAATTCATGCGCTTTTATCCTCGAGTCCTGTTTTCTTTATGTTGTTTTTCGGTAACGTTTCCAGCATTTTCGACGCCGAGTTGGTGGCAGGACACGTTGTCTTCAATGCCGTACTCCAATTTAAAAGAGCGTATAGAGACAAGGGGAAGCTGGTATCGCTGTGACGTGCAGCAGCAAGATGTTTCAACGTATATCAGCACATTTTGTTTGGACGATTTTTCGTACTATCAGCAGCATCTGTATGGTGAAGTTGTTTTGGGAAAGGACAGTGCTCAGTTCTCTTTTTTGACCGAATATCAATGGCAAAGTCTCAATGACTTAATCCTCAATTTAAGAAAAGACGGGTTGGTTTTACGTAGTATAACTATCGGACAAGAACACTATGACGTCGTTGAAGCGCTGGAAAAGAAATCTTCTGAGCTCGTCGATAAAGAAGTTATCTTGTTGATAAACAGCTATCCGCAAGAAACGATTCGAAGCTTATTTTGGGTAAAGCCGGACGAGTTTGCGTCGTCATCACCGTCTTTAAATGTGGAATTGCACAGCGATGGCGAAATTATCGATGTTAAAGTGACTCGTTTTTAGATTCTTTATGGAGAGATAGGAAGGTCGCCATCGCAGACTCGTCTAAAAATCCATCCGATTTTTTGTGCGCACGCAGGTATTGATAGCCAGCGATGAGCTTACGGTGCTGTTCTTCTGCCTCATCTGGCAACGGCTGATTCATAACGTGTTGAAATGCAAGTTTGTACGCATCCATATCTACGACTTCAGCGCGGCGATATAAATAACCACATCCGGTCGCTAACCATTCAAGAGAGCAGTTGGCTCGCATCGCAATTTGATTTGCTTTCGTTAGGCTCGGTTCACTGCCTTTTAAATATTTGCGTATTAAAGCTTCAGACACATCAACGCGTCGTGCAAATCCGCTGATGCTTTCTTCTCCGATCAAGGTGGCTAGGCGTTGGGCAAAAGACATATTTCGTACTCCAGTTCGAATTGCCAAAGTTTACCCGTTGAGCCGATGTGAAAACAAGACTACGATGAATGCAGATCAATTGAAGGAGAAAAACCATGGTTGCAAAAGTTGTGACTGCACCAAAAGGCCCTGAGTTCTCAGAGCTGGTCCAAGGATATTGGCGTGCAGTTGATTGGGGCATGACTGCTCAAGAGCGTTTGTCATTCCTCAAGCAACATATTGAGTTAGGCATTACCACGGTCGATCACGCGGACATATACGGTAATTACGAGTGTGAGAAATTGTTTGGTGAAGCACTTGCTCTCGATAAGAGTGTGCGAGAGCAGATTCAGATCGTCACAAAGTGTGATATCAACCTGTGCGGAGATAAAACACCAGAGCGTAAGATCAATCACTATGATACGAGTTCCGCTCACATCTACCAATCGGTGAATAACTCGCTTGAGCGTTTGAATGTGGACGAAATCGATGTGCTTTTAATCCATCGCCCTGACGTGTTAATGGATGCCGATGAAGTGGCTGAAGCATTCTCAGAGTTACACAAAGTGGGTAAAGTGAAGCACTTTGGTGTATCTAACTTTACTCCACGTCAGTTTGAGCTGTTGCAATCTCGTTTAGGTAAGCCTCTTGTGACTAATCAAGTGGAAATCAACCCGCTTAATTTTGAAGTTGCACATGATGGAACGCTTGATCAAATGCAAATGCTGCGTACGCGCCCAATGGCTTGGTCTTGCCTCGGTGGTGGCTCAATCTTCAGTGGTGACAGTGAGCAAGCCGTTCGTGTTCGCAATGAATTAGAAGCGATTCGCGAAGAAGTAGGCGCGACTAGCATTGACCAAGTGATTTACGCTTGGGTACGCCGTTTGCCATCTAACCCAATTCCAATCATTGGCTCTGGTAAGATTGAGCGTGTGCAAACGGCAGTAAATGCGCTGAATATCGAATTGACTCGAGAGCAATGGTATCGCGTATGGGTGGCTTCTAAAGGTCACGGTGTGCCATAGAAGTGACATTTTATTGATGAATACATTATTCGAGGCACCCTATGAAAGGGTGCTTTTTTATTGCTACGCGATACCGATTTACCCAGTACTCATACTGAGCGGATAGAGTGGGAGTAAAAACGGGTTTTTAATTTAAAATGCAACTTTGTGCTTATTTTTAATGGAGGCGTTTTATCCATGTTTGTTTCATGTCACTAAACAGCGAATAGGATGTTTGCTTTTTCGCCATTTTGTTCACTCATCCATTCATATTGCGTATGCTTATTGAATAAAAAAAGAAATAAAAACTCGTCAGTTTTCTCGTATTACATGCTGTAACAATCTGTTAGACTCCGGAGCAGATTGTGGAATATAAAAAGGTGATTGAATGTCTTTTCCCGTACTCATCTGTGATGATTCAGCGTTAGCACGCAAACAGATGGCGAGATCACTACCAGCCACATTGAATGCCGATATTACGTTTGCTATCCACGGAAAAAATGCGCTAGAAGAACTCGAAAAGAACGAGTTTAAATTGATGTTTCTTGATTTGACCATGCCAGAAATGGATGGCTTTGAAACACTAGAAAACATGCAGCGGTTAGGGAATAAAACTCCCGTGGTTGTGGTGTCGGGGGATATCCAACCTAAAGCGAAAGAGCGTGTGTTCGCACTTGGCGCAAAAGCGTTTATTCAAAAACCGATCGCCAAAGATGAACTCAAGAAGGCGCTTAAAGAGTTGGTCGAGCCAGAGCCTCGTCCTCAAATTATCACGCCTGTTTCTATTGAGTTACCGATTTTACGTCGTCGCGATATTTATATGGAAGTGGCGAACGTCTCTATTGGTCGAGCCGCAGATGCATTGGCGCGTCACTTTGATGTGTTTGTGCAACTGCCTCTGCCGAACGTTAATATCTTCGAAGTGAGCGAACTACACATGGCTCTCCGTGACTTAGCGTCGCATGACAACGTATCGGGCGTTTGTCAGGGCTTTTGTGGCGAAGGTATTGCGGGTGAAGCGCTGGTGATTTTGAGCGATTCGAGCGTATCGGATCTCAAGAAGTTGATGAAAGTGCCGGCAGACAGCGACGAACTGGAAGAGCTTGAGCTGCTCATGGATGTTTCCAATATCTTGGTGGGGTCATTCTTAAATGGCTTGGGCGAACAATCTGAAGTACGATTCTTCCAAAGCCCTCCAGTGCTTCTTGGTCAGCATATATCAATTGATTCGATCATTGAGTCTACGACGGGCGCATTCAGCCGCACCATGACATTCGAGGTGAGCTACAACATTGAGGGAACGTCAATCCGTTGTGATTTATTGTTTATGTTCGTCGATGAATCTTTGCCGCTGCTCGATAACAAACTGTCATATCTAATGGAGGAGTTCTAATGTTGAATATGCCAGCAGAGTTTGAACAATTCCATTGGATGGTAGACATGGTGCAAAACGTCGACATGGGGCTCGTCGTCATTGACCGAGATTATAATGTGCAAGTGTGGAATGGGTTTATGACTCATCACAGTGGTTTGCAATCTCATGATGCAATTGGTCGTTCTATCTTTGATATCTTCCCTGAAATCCCGCAGGAATGGTTTAAGTTAAAAACAAAGCCCGTGTATGATTTAGGTTGCCGCAGCTTTATTACGTGGCGCCAGCGTCCTTACTTGTTCCGTTGCCGTAACGTACGCCCTGTTACTCAGCAAGCGGAGTTTATGTACCAGAACGTTACGCTGAACCCCATGCGTACCCCGACTGGGAAAATCAATTCGTTGTTTTTATCTATACAAGACGCGACGGCTGAAGCATTGATGTCTCAGAGTCAGTAGCGATAAAAAACTTTCTCAAAAGCCAAGGTTCGCCTTGGCTTTTTTGTATACTTATAATTGTGTTTCCTAATGCGCAGAACGTGAAGATGGACTTTAATCTCGCCCTAAAACTCTACACCGCAGAACAAGTAAAAAACGGTGAAACGCTGGCAGCGCAAATGGCTGGTGTTTCTATGTATAGCCTAATGCAACGCGCAGGTATGGCTGTGTATGAGCGTTTTTTACACTTATATCCCAAATCAAAAAATATCTTAGTCATTTGTGGCAAAGGGAATAATGGTGGTGACGGATACGTATTTGCCTCGCTTGCTAAACAAGCGCAACTCAATGTACAGGTTTTCCAAATTGGTGATGTGACTGCGCTCAAAGGTGATGCTTTACGCGCATATCAAGATTGGCAGTCCATCGATGGTGTTAGCAATGATTGGGATGAGTGGAATACCGCATTGCTAGAAGCCGATGTGATCATTGATGCCATGTTAGGCACTGGTTTAAGTGGTGAGGTTCGTTCGGAGTACCGTCGCTACATTGAGCAAATCAATCAAATTCACACCCCAGTGATTGCAGTCGATATTCNGCGCATATCAAGATTGGCAGTCCATCGATGGTGTTAGCAATGATTGGGATGAGTGGAATACCGCATTGCTAGAAGCCGATGTGATCATTGATGCCATGTTAGGCACTGGTTTAAGTGGTGAGGTTCGTTCGGAGTACCGTCGCTACATTGAGCAAATCAATCAAATTCACACCCCAGTGATTGCAGTCGATATTCCTTCCGGGTTGTGTGCAAATACAGGTGCTATTTTAGGCGATGCCATTCATGCTGAGCATACTGTAACCTTCATTGGTGTTAAGCAAGGCTTGTGCACCGGACAAGCGAGAGATCGAGTTGGTGAACTCCACTTTTGTGGGTTGGGTGTAAATGTTGAGTTTGATTCTATCGAAGTAGAAAGTGCACTAGGTATTGATCATCAGGTTGTTTCAAGGTTAATGCCCAAGCCAAACCCGACAGCACACAAAGGTGACAATGGCAAACTACTTTGTATTGGTGGTAACCAAGGTATGTCAGGAGCGATTCGCTTATGTTCCTCCGCTGCGGTTAGATCCGGAGCGGGTTTAACTGCCGCAATTACTCACCCGAGTAGCCTTATTCCACTACAGATTGGCTGCCCAGAAGTAATGAGCCAAAGCATCACCGCCGACTTACTTAGGGATACTGAGAATGACTTAACCAAACGCATTCGTTGGGCTGAAGTATTGGTGTTTGGTCCAGGTTTTGGTGATGATGAGTGGGCTTATCAAGCCTATCAATATCTGGCTCAAGAACAGAAACCTAAAGTTGTTGATGCTGATGGGCTCAATATTCTAGCGATGCTAAGCCAACGATGTGATGGCACTTTGGTGTGCGACAACCAGCGAGTGATCACGCCGCATCCTGGAGAGGCAGCTCGACTATTAAATGTAACCACTCAACAAATAGAAAATGACCGATATTCTGCTGCAAGACAACTGCAAGAGCGTTATGGCGGTGTGGTGGTTTTAAAAGGTGCGGGAACGCTTATTTACGATGGAACGAGAATGTACGTCTGCCTAGCGGGTAACGCCGGAATGGCGACGGGCGGAATGGGAGATGTGCTATCTGGTGTTATTGGTGCGTTGCTAGCTAAAGGGTTACCCATTTCCGTTGCGGCACGTTTAGGTGTGGTACTCCACAGTCATGCTGCGGATATAAACGTGAGTCAGCATGGTCAAGTTGGTCTTTTGGCAAGTGATGTTATAGGCACACTTCGTACCGCTATTACTCAACAAATCGATAGGACGTAGCTAGATCTCGCCCATCACTATGAAAAAATGATCGATTTTTTTGGAGTACTTTTTCCGAATTAGCAGCGCATCTTAGTATTAGGTGATTGAGTTTTAGGCAGATTTGAGAGGTGATGCGTTTTCATTTTAAAGGTATGACGCAAAGGTTTGCGCAATAGGTTAACTTAAACGTTTTCTTAAGTTGTTGATAATTATAAATAATGAGAAAGAATAACGACTTGAGGAGTGTTTTTGATATGCGATTATCAAGATGGTATCACAAAAAAAATTCAAATATCAGACTTGTAGGAAATAAATCACAGCCTATAATGCTGAAAACCGGAGCGTCTGCCAACGCTCCGGTTTTTTTGTGTCCGAAGAACAGTGAGCTCGTCTGCCAACGAAATCACTACGCACTCTGAGACGACACATATACATATGAATCAAGGAATTACACAATGCGTATCGAACAAGAACTTAAGTTAGGTTTTAAAGATGTACTGTTTCGCCCGAAACGTTCTACCCTTAAGAGCCGTTCTCAAGTAAATTTAACCCGCGATTTTACATTCAAGCATAGTGGTCGTCAATGGTCTGGTGTGCCTGTAATCGCAGCAAACATGGATTCGGTTGGTAGCTTTGCAATGGCTAAAGCGCTAGCTGAGCATGGTGTAATGACTGCTGTTCACAAACATTACACGGTAGAAGATTGGGCTGAGTTTGCTAAATCAGCTGATAAAGCAACTCTGAATAACGTAATGGTGTCTACGGGAACATCTGACGCGGACTTCCAAAAAACCAAAGATATTATGGCGCTTTCAGATGAATTTATTTTCATCTGTATCGACATTGCAAATGGTTACTCAGAGCATTTAGTCGAGTATGTTGAACGCGTGCGAGCAGAGTTCCCTGACAAGGTGATTTCTGCGGGTAACGTGGTTACTGGTGATATGTGTGAAGAGTTGATCCTCGCTGGTGCAGACATCGTGAAAGTAGGCATTGGCCCTGGCTCAGTTTGTACAACTCGTGTAAAAACAGGTGTTGGTTACCCGCAGCTTTCTGCAATCATCGAGTGTGGCGATGCAGCGCACGGCCTTGGTGGCATGATCATCGGTGACGGCGGTTGCTCATGCGCAGGGGATGTATCCAAAGCATTCGGCGGCGGTGCGGACTTTGTTATGCTAGGCGGCATGTTAGCGGGCCACGAAGAGTCAGGCGGCGAAGTGATCGAGAAAGACGGCGAGAAGTTCATGAAATTCTATGGCATGTCTTCTAAGAGCGCGATGGAGAAGCACTCAGGTGGTGTCGCTGGCTACCGTGCGGCCGAAGGTAAAACCGTATTATTGCCATACCGTGGTAGCGTTCACGGCACTATTCAAGACATCCTTGGTGGCGTTCGCTCAACTTGTACATACGTGGGTGCAGCAAAGCTTAAAGAACTAACCAAGCGTACTACATTCATCCGCGTTCAAGAACAAGAGAACAACGTGTTCGGTAAAGAGTAAATCGACTGAATGTAACAAGTGTTGAAACAACCATAAATTGATATTTAAAA